>NZ_RZTC01000130.1:0-15663 GCF_004023165.1 Mesorhizobium sp. M7A.F.Ca.MR.176.00.0.0
ACCCGAACGGGCAATGCCGCCCGGAAACGGCACGATGGCGCCAGGCACCATGCCGATCGCAGCGACCGCGGCCTCGGCAGCGGCCAAAGCGTTGGCGCTGTTTTGCGCCATGACAAAGAAATTGCCGCCACCGACAGCTTCCTTCGTCAGTCCGGTCGTTGCTTCGCACAGGAACTCGCCATCCATGACGGGAATACGCCAGAAATGCCTGTCGCCGATCTTCTTGGAGATTTGCCAGCCGTCGCCGAAATAACGCAGCGCCGAACCGAGCTTGAGCTCGGCGCTGCCTTGCAGCCCGGCAAAGCAGGCGGAACCCGGCGAGGTCAAAACGCACTGGCCGACACGATTGAGCAGTTGCTTCTGCAATTCGTCCGTCCCCATCGCGAAAATCATGACGCGACAGCCGGGCCGGCCATCCGGTGTGGCCGATGGCGGCAGGTCGAGATCGATTGCCGCTTCGCAGCCGCAACCGATCACCGAGGTGGCGAAACCGGTCATCGTGATCGCCGCCTGGCGAGCCCATTTCCGGCTCGGCGCGGTGATGACGATGGCGGTCGCGCGCATGCCGAAGGCTTCGGCGAAGGTATCGTCGATCGTTACCCCATTGACGCTCATGTTCGGCATGGCACCTCGCCGAATGGCTGTTCGCGCGCAATCGCGGAATCCGGAAAATTGAACCAGTCCAGCGACAGGCCGTAGCGCTGCTGGTGATAGTCCTCGAGCCGTCGCACCATTGCCTTGTCGACAGGCGGCTTGAGCCTCAATGCCTTGCCCCAGCGGTAATGGATGATTTCCCCGTCTTGCACGACGAGATCGCCATCCTTGAAAACATACGCCGCTTGTCCGAGCATTTTCGCGATACTGCGGTCCCTGCGATAGACAGCGATGTCGGCTGTTGCACCGGCGCCGAGATGGCCTCGATCCGTCAAGCCAAGCAGCTTGGCCGGCGCCGCGCGCGTCATGATGGCGATTTCCTCGAACGTGTATTCGCGGTCGATTGCGGCCAGGGTAGAGAGCGCCAGGGCGGATCGTGAAAGTCCAGCGGTCATTTCGGCGCGCGCTTCCCGGCTCATCAGCAGTTCGAACAGCGCCGGATAAGCCGTAAAAGGTGCACCGTTGGGATGATCGGTGGTGAAGAACACACGCCAGGGATCGTCGATCAGGAGAAAAAGCTCGAGCCCGATCGCCCACTGCATCGTGCCGTAGAAGTCCTTGCCATAGCTGTAGGGCACGATGCCGCCGCCATTGCCGTCACCATCATGAATGACGGTCTTTTTCGGGTGCGCGCTGCCACGCGCCGAAAACTGCCGCATGACGTCGGAGGAGACCGTGACCGTCTGGCCGAACATGACCTGGCCGATATCGATGGTGACTTCCGGCGTCGCGTTGACCAGTTCGGCAAGCCGTGCGGCGGCAGAGGAAAACCCACGTTTTCCTTCCGTGCCATAGCCATAGAACTGGAGGTGGGCGAGATGCAGCGGCAGCCCATCCGCCGCTGCGATCGTCGCAGCCGCCGTATTCGCCGATCCGGGGCTGCCCAGATTGTTGCAATGGACATGCAGGGGATGCGGCAGGCCAAGACTGTCGACGGCGGCCTGCAGCGTCTTGACGATCTTGCGCGAACTGACGCCATAGGAAGGCACGACATCGTCCAGCGAGAAGGTGCGGACGTTCTCCTTGAAGGCGGCCGCCGCACCGGCGTTGATCACCTTGACCCCAAGCGCTCGCGTCGAAGCGACCGTCCAGGCGACATAGTCCTCGATCATCGTGGAGGGGGCGTCATCGCGGATCATCGACAGAAGGAAATCGTCATTGCCGAGAATGGCAAGGGTTGCTTTGTCGATGATCGGGATGTCAGCCAGTTCGAGATGCGTGTGAAGCGCCGCTCCCGGCGACATCGCCGGCTCGACCACCGTCGTAAAGCCCATCTTTGCGTAGAGGCAGCCCGTCTGGAACGTCGACCAGCCGGCATTGGAGAGCGGCGTCGTTGCTGGCCTCAGCTGATGGGCGGCATGCTGTTCGGGCAAGAGCAGCCGCGCGGTGTTCACATTGCCGCCACCGATGTGGGAGTGGATGTCGATGGCGCCAGCCATCACGATGCAGCCGCTGGCTTCTATGGTCCGGTCGGCCGCCCCTCCCGCCGGCGCCGGGACGATCTTGTCGTCCTTGATCCAGAGGTCGCCTTTGCCGAGACGGCCGTTGACGGGATCGATGATGTCGCCGCCGGCGATTTTCGTCAGCATGGCAGTGGCTCGGCGAAAGCGTGGGTAGCGATCAGGCGGATGATCGTCGCGGCGGAGGGCAATTGCGAGGCCGCTTGCGCCTCGGTCGACCTGAGCGAGCCCGTGCGGCTGGAATAGACAACCGCATCGTGATCAAGCCCAGCCTCGCCGATGGCGATGGTGACTGCGGCACCGGCAACCGGCTCTTGCGTTTTCGTCAACGCAATCAGTGCCATGCGGCGCTTTTTTTCCTTCGGTTGGGCCGTTGCGGCGGAGATCCGCAGGTGCAGGTCGGCTTCGCCGGCAGCGATCATGCGCGCCACATCGCAGCGCCAGGGATCGAATTCCGGGAAGCCGCGCGCAAAGCCGGTGCGCAGCGGAAAACCTGTCATCCAGGCCGAGGCGAGCGTGCTACCCCAGCCGTTTTCGTTCGCCGGCAGATGAAGGCCGGATGCGCGCGAGTTGCGATTGAGATCGGCGATCAGTCCTTGCAGCATCTCCAATGCCAGGCCTTCGGCGGCGTGGCCTGAAAACAGGAACACGGGAAAACGCGCGGCCGCCAGAGCTTTGGCGAAATCATTGAAATTCGACACCGGTTGCGATGTACGCCGCCCTTTGTACTGTGCTCTCAGTGCCGCCAGCGTGGCGGCGAGGCTAGCTTGGCCACAGGAAAGTCGCGTTGCCTCGCGCCCGCCGTTCAGCGGCGGCACAGACATCCCGTTCGGGCCTACCACGAAGAACGCGCGCTGGTTCACGGTCGAGAGGTCGGGAACCGTCCCGGCGAGTTCGCCAACAAGACCATGATGGATCCGCGGGAGCTCGCCCACGATCACCACGACATCGGCACGCCGGCGCGTCTCTCCGGGGGCGACGGTCATTGCCCCCTTGTCCGTAAAAAGCGCAGTCTCCCGGGCAAGTGCCGCGCCATCGGCATGGTCGTATGCCGCGCCAGCCCTCTCAGCCAGCGCGATCGCCGCCCTCGTGCCGTCTATATCCGTATCAAAGCTGAAAACCGGGCACCGACTTGACGACAGTAGCGACGCGGCATGCGCAGCCGCGCGCTCAATCAGCGCTTCCCGGTTGCCGATCCAAGCAACCGCCATTCGCTAAACTACTTTCTGGTGCCGCCACGATCCTAGACGAAACTGGATTGGCCGTGAACCCCACCTTGCAGCGGATCAGCGAATGTTTTCATACGCTATCAACAAATTCCGACCCTGCTTAGTCATATTTGACGTAAGCGAAGCGTTGATCGGTCAGCGGAGTGCCCTCCAGCGCCCCGCCTTCCTTGGCCGGCTGCCACTGGACAACATCCTCGATCTTTTTCGCCAACTCGAAATCCTTGTCGGTAATGCCTTTCGCCGCGTGGTTCATCAGGCGCACCTCGACCCAGGCATAGGAGGCGGTGATATCGGGATGGTGCCACGCCGCCTCGGCGAGATGGCCAACCGTGTTGATGACCATCAGCGTCGATTTCCAGCTGTGGGTCTTGTATTTGCGCCGGATCCAGCCGTTTTCGTAGCGCCATTTTGGCAGCTCCTTCTCAAGCCGCTCGGCGATCTCGGCTTCCGAATAGACCTTTTCCTTGACTGTCTCGTTCATCTCGACCTCCGCGAATTGCTCGGTCTGTCTACACGCCGGAGCCGGCAAACACCTGGATGCATTCTCTTTGGCTTGCTCCATCGACGAAAACAGTTATCATGGTACCGGGCACCTAAACTTCCATGATGCATCCATGATGCACCCATCGGGGGGCAGATGTCGAATTCTGTTACCATACGAGTGCCCGCTCGCCTGCACCTTGGCTTCCTTGATCTTAATGGCGATGCCGGACGGCGGTTCGGCAGCGTCGGGCTTCCATTGAGCGAACCCGAAACCGTCGTCACCCTGTCGCGATCCGGCGAGACCATCGTCGAAGGCTCCGAGAGCACCCGCGCCAGCGAGCATCTGTCGACGCTCTGCAAGCATCTCGGCATTCGCGGCCAGCACCATCTGGTGGTCGAGCAGTCGATCCCCAGTCATGCGGGTCTGGGGTCCGGCACGCAGATCGCCCTTGCCGTCGCCTCGGCGTTGCGCACTCTCCATAATTTGCCGCTGGATATCGCCGGCGACGCGAGCCTGCTCGAGCGGGGCGGCCGGTCCGGCATCGGCATCGCAAGTTTCGAAGATGGCGGCGTCATAGTCGACGCCGGCAAGAACGACCGCGGCGGAACGCCTCCGGTCGTCGCGCGGCTGCCGTTTCCGGAAGAGTGGCGCGTCATCCTCATCCTCGACCATTCCGGGCATGGACTGCATGGCGCTGCCGAGGTCGAGGCGTTTCGTTCGCTGCCGCCATTCCCAATGGCAGGCAGTGGGGAGATCTGCCGGAGGGTGCTGATGGGCATTATGCCGGCTTTGGTCGAGCGGGACCTTCCGGCATTCGGCGCCGCCGTCACCGCGATACAGATGCTGATCGGCAGCCATTTCGCCCCGGCGCAGGGCGGCGTGTTCACCTCGAAGCGGGTCGAGATGGCGGCCCACCGTCTCAATGAAGCAGGCGCCGTCGGCATCGGCCAGAGCTCCTGGGGGCCGACAGGCTTTGCCTTCGCGCCATCACATGACGCCGCACTCAAGTTCGTCGACGCGGTTCGGAAGACGACAATTGAGGACGGCCTTGAGATCAAGATCGTCAAGGGCAGGAACTCCGGCGCGAAGATCAGCTCAACCAGGCTGAATCTCGTCGGCAGCTGACGCTCCCGTTTCAGGCAGAAAGGCAAGAAATGGCCCGCAAACACATCCTGCACATGCTGACACCGTTGAAGCAGATGAGCCCCTTCGACGTGAACATGGCGCTCGACGCAGGTTTCGACGCCGTCGTCCCCTATGTTGATGTAAGCCTCGCCGAAGTGACAGGCTTGGTCCAGGACGCGATCTTTTCGCGCCCCCCGGATGCGGGTGTCGACACCGGCATCTTCATCGCCGGGAAGGACGCCTCGTTGGCGCTCGACATGTTCGACGCCGCGAAGAAGGCGATGGTGCCGCCTTTCCAGGTTTCGGTGTTTGCCGATCCGGCCGGCTCGTTCACCACGGCCGCGGCGATGGTGGCCAAGGTCGAAAAGGCGCTGGAGAAGAAATTGCAGCGTGCGCTCAGGGATACGAGGGTAGCTGTTTTCGGTGCCACCGGCGTCGTCGGCTTCTGCACCGCCGTCATCGCGGCAGGGGAAGGTGCCCGGGTCACACTTGTCGGCCATGACGGCATCGAGAGGGTCAAGCAGATCGCGGCCGAGATCGAAAGCAGATTCAACATCATCGTCGATGCCGCTGACGGATCGAGCGACGCACGCAAGACAAAGCTGGTCGAGGCAAACGAAATTATCCTGGCTTGCGCCAAAGCTGGCGTCCAGGTGGTCTCCAAAGCCCAATTGCAAGGCAATGACCTGCTTATTGCGGCCGACGTCAATGCCGTTCCCCCGGCCGGTATCGAAGGATTGGCCGTCAATGCCAATGGTGATCCACTCGAAGCGGCAAAAGCTGTCGGCATTGGTCCGCTTGCCATTGGCAATGTCAAATATAAGGTCGAATTCGGTCTCTTCAAAAGAATGATCGAATCCGAAAAGACGATCACGCTCGATTTTCAGGAAGCGTTTTCCCTTGCACGCGAGATTGCCAAGTAACGCCGGATCTCTCTTGATCGCGGCAATTTCAGGCCGGGCGCTGGCCGCCGCCGCGCGCCGCGCCGGCTATCGTCCGCTGGTTGCCGATTTCTTTTGCGATACGGACACCGTCGCGCTCGCAGGACGCGCGACGATGCTGCCGGGCGACCTGCAGAGGGGCATCGACGGCGAGCGCATCGTCGACACGCTTCGGCGATTGGCTGGCGACGACCTGCCGGTCGCCATTATCCTGGGCTCAGGGTTTGAGCGGATGCCTGAGACCGTGGAGGAGATCGCGCGACACTTTCCGCTCGCAGGCAACGGCGGCGCCGCGATCCGCAGGATCAAGGATCCGCAGTTGCTGGCCGATGATTGCGCCGAACTTGGCATCCCGCATCCGCAATTGCGATGGGACCAGCCGCCTGATCCGGAGAACTGGGTGGTCAAGACCGCGGGCGGCGCCGGCGGCGGGCACGTCAGACGAGCAGCCGGAGAAAGCCCGACCGCCGGCCGCTACTTCCAGCGCTTCGTTGCCGGACGCAGCATCTCGGCCCTGTTCGTCGGCAACGGGCAAACCGCGCACGTCGTGGGCTTCAGCCAACAATGGACGTCCCCCTCCCCGACAGCGCCCTATCGCTACGGGGGCGCCGTGCGGTTGAGACGCTTCGATCGCAGACAGGCGGCGGTGATCGGCGGTTGGCTCTCAAGTCTGACGCGGCGCGCCGGCCTGATTGGATTGTGCAGCGCCGATCTCATCCGCGGGCCGGACGGCTACAAGTTCATCGAGATCAATCCGAGGCCGGGCGCCACCCTCGACATTTTCGACGATGTCGACGCGCCATTGATCGAAGCGCATCTGCGCGCCGCGACGGGTCAGGTCTTCCGCTTGCCGCGCTTCGTCGATTCGATGGCGTCGATGGTGACTTACGCCGCGACGCCAATCACTCACTTTCCGTCGATCGCCTGGCCTGAATGGACAGCGGACCAGCAGTCGGCTGGCACCCGTCTGATTGCCGGCGACCCTGTCTGCACGGTCTTCGCGCGCGGGCCGAGCGCCCAATCGACCAAGCGACTCATCAAGGGACAAGCCAGTCAATTGCAACTCCAATGGGAAGGAGACCGGACATGAAAGACGGTTCGGCATTCCTGAACGACAATGCACAGCGCATCGTTGACGGCATGATCGGCGACGCCGAACGCCTGCGCATCGTCGTTTCCAGGGGGCCATTGGGCGAGCGCCTGATCGATGCCGGTGCCAAGACCGTAGGCAGCGTCGAAGCCGGGCTGCGCATGGCCGAGGCCGCGATGGGCGGTCTCGGCAGCGTTTCGGTGTTCATGGATCGTGCGTCACAGCAATGGCCGTTCACCGTCGAAGCGCGATCTTCGCAACCGGTGCTAGCCTGCCTGGGCAGCCAATATGCGGGCTGGAACCTGTCTGGCCAGGACTATTTCGCCATGGGATCTGGACCGGCGCGCGCCCTCGCCCGGGTCGAGCCGCTGTTCGAAACACTTTCCTATCGCGACATCGCATCGTCCGCAGTGCTTATCCTTGAGACGGCCGAACCGCCTCCCCGCGCGATCGTTGAGAAAGTGGGCAAGGCAACTGGACTGGCGGCGGAAAAGCTCACCTTCCTCTATGCGCCGACACAAAGTCTTGCCGGCGGCGTGCAGATCGTTGCGCGCGCGCTCGAGGTTGCCCTGCACAAGATCAACGATCTCAAATTCCCGCTGGAGAACGTTGTCGATGGCATCGGAACGGCTCCGATCCCCGCCCCCCATCCGGATTTCCTGACCGCTATGGGCCGAACCAACGATGCCATCATCTATGGCGGCAGCGTGCAGCTCTTCGTGAAAGGATCGGCGAAAGAAGCTGGCAAACTCGCGGAAAAACTCCCAAGCAACGCCTCACGGGACTATGGCCAACCCTTCGCCGAGATCTTCACGCGGTTCAAGGGCGATTTCTATGCCATCGACCCGCTGCTGTTCAGCCCGGCCGAAGTGATCGTGACAGCGATCGAAACCGGCGATACGTTTCGCGCCGGTCGGCGTGATCTGAAAATGCTCGAACGGAGTCTCGGCTAAGAGGATGGCGGTGCAAAGGGATTCGTCCGTCATTCGCCTGCCCGACGACTGCATTTCGTGCAGCCCTGCCGCGGACGCGGCCATGGGGGCGCGGAATCGCTCGCGCCTCCGTTCCCGTACCCGAGGCGCCACATGATCCCTCGCATCCTGATCGTCAGCGACAAGGTGGACACCGGCTCCAACGGCCTGGCGGCAGGGCTTGGTCGGCGGGGCGCCGCCGTTGCAGCCGTGCCGCTGGCAGCGATCGCATTCGACACCAGCAGCCCGAGCGGACTTTCGATCCCCGGCTTCGGCGGCACGCTGCCCGACGCCGTGCTCGTCCGTTCGATCGCCGCCGGATCGTTCGAAGCGATTACCCGGCGCCTCGGCATGCTGCACGCGTTAAGCAGACTGTCGGTTCCCGTGTGGAATTCCGCGCAGGCGATCGAGCGCTGCGTCGACAAGTCGATGACGACATTCCTCTTGAAAAATGCCGGCCTGCCTACGCCACGCACCTTTGCCGTGGAAGGCCTTGCCGTCGCCGAGGAGATCGCGGCGCAAGAACTTCCGCGGGGGCCGCTGGTGCTGAAACCCTTGTTCGGCGCGCAGGGCCGCGGGATAAAGCTGATCCGCACGCTCTCGGACCTGCCGGCTGCAGAAGAGGTGAACAGCGTCTACTACCTTCAGCGATATGTGTCGCGTGCCGGTCCGCCTTTCCGGGATTTTCGCGTCTTTGTCTGCGCCGGCGAGACCGTGGCGATGATGAGCCGCATCAGCGACGACTGGATCACGAACGTCAACCGGGGCGGCGTGCCGGAACAGGTTTCCGAATATGGCAAGGCGGAACTGGCCTCGCTGGCTGTCGCCGCGTCAGCCGCGGTCGGCGCGGATTTTGCCGGCGTGGACATCGTGCGGGCTGACGACGGCAATCTGTTCATACTCGAAGTGAACAGCATGCCCGCCTGGTCGGGATTGCAATCGGTGGTCGCCGTGAACATCGCCGAGGCAATCGCCGATGCCTTGCTGAAACTCCTGGCCGACCGCGCCGAAGCGGCCGCCGCGCCGCGGCCCTATCGTTTTGCCGCGCCTGCGAATTCGTGAGAGCCGGTAGGGTGGCGCTTTCGCGTGAATACCTCCGGGCCAGCTACAAGGATGCCTGCAGGATGGAGATCGAAGCCCTCAAACCGGGCAACGTCCATCTGTTCGCCGACGGACACGGAATGTCCGCCGCCCAGTTCATGACAAGTGCGGAGGTTTCCTCCGGGCCGCTGACCGATCCTCGTCTGCCGGTCGGACAGCGCATGCTGGAGGCGGTGCGCGCGACACGACTGGCGGTCGAAACCAATACCAATCTCGGAATCATCCTTCTCACAGGACCTCTGATATGCGCCGCCGAAATGGGTGGTGACAGACTGCGAGACAATCTCGACTCGCTGCTTCGGGCTTTGAGCGTGCAGGATACCAAGGCGGTATTCGAGGCGATCGTCACGGCCGCGCCAGGCGGCCTCGGAGAAGCCGCCAACGATGTGCGGCAGGAGCCGAAGGTCCATTTGCTGGACGCGATGCGGGAGGCCGCCGACCGCGACATGATCGCCCGCCAGTACGGCAACTGTTTCGGCGACGTGTTCGGGGTCGGGCTCGCCGCGCTGGATGGAGCGTTGGCACGCGAAGAAACCGGCATGTGGCCGACGGTGTTCGTTTACATGGCGTTTCTCGCCGGCTTCCCCGACAGCCATGTGATGCGCAAGCACGGCGTTGACGTCGCAAATCAAGCGCGGCAGGAAGCCGTTGCCGTCCAGGCGGCGCTCCATGCCGAGGGCGACGAGCCGTCGCGCATTCGCCTGCTCATGGAGTTCGACCGCCGGCTGAAGGCCGACAACATCAATCCCGGCACCTCGGCCGACCTCACCGTGGCTACTCTTTTAGTCCACACCCTCGCCCTCACCTTGCATAATCGCGGCGTTGGTGCTTGACTTCCAAAAGCGGAAGCTGTGCTTCCGCGGCTATCTAGCCAACCGGTCCGGGCAAATCCGGACGCTGCCAACAAGGATAGCTGTCCATCGAGCGCCTGCTCGGTTGCAGCGTCCGTGGACATCATAATTGTGTCTTGGAGGAAATTGGCATGGCAAAAATATCAAAGGTTATGGTCGGTGAATCGCTGGTGGGAGACGGCAACGAGGTCGCGCATGTCGACCTGCTCATCGGCCCGCGGGGGAGCGCGGTCGAAACGGCATTCTGCAACGCGCTTACCAACAACAAGGACGGCTTTACTTCGCTTTTGGCGGTGATCGCGCCCAATCTTCAATGCAAACCCAACACCGTGATGTTCAACAAGGTCACGATCAAGGGCGCCAAGCAGGCGGTCCAGATGTTCGGCCCGGCGCAGCACGCCGTGGCAAAGGCCGTGCAGGACAGCGTTGCGGACGGGACCATTCCGGCCAACGAAGCGGACGACGTGTTCATCTGCGTCGGGGTGTTCATCCATTGGGACGCGGCGGACGACGCCAAGATCCAGAAATACAATTACGAGGCGACAAAGGAAGCTATCCAGCGCGCCGTTGCAGGAACCCCGACCGCCGCCGAAGCAACGGCCCAGCGCGACAAGGTCAAGCATCCGTTCGCAGCCTAGACAAGAGACAGCCCCGCACAGGAAAAACCCTCTTCTGAGACGGATGGTCTGTTGCGCCGGCTGAAAAAAGTTCTGGGCTTTTGAAACGTCACCTCCCGAAGGGCGCACGTCCTTCGGGAGTCGACGAGCAACGATGATCAGGCGCCGAGTGACGCGAGGCGGCCGGGTGTGAGCGTAGCGTTGTGCAATGAGGTTGCAACCAGCGCCGCGGCGACACCCATCGCGGACAAGGCGCTGATGTCGGCCTCATCTCGGATGCCGCCGGCCGCGATGACGGCGCGATTTCCGGCCTTGGCCTTGACCTCCTGCAGCAGCCCGAAGTCAGGGCCGGCGGCCGCACCGACCTTGGCCAGCGTCATGACAATCACCTTTTGCGGCCAAAGCTCGGGCTCTTCGAGAAGAGAACGCGGTCCGCAAAAACTATCGCCGATGAAATCAAGGGACAGGATGAGATCGGGATGATCGCAAAAACGCCGCAGCAACATGTCGTCCCGCTGCGATTCAGAGCCCAGAACAGGAGACAGCGAGCGTTCGGCAAGCGCCGCCAAAAGGGTCTTTTCGTCGGCCACGCCGGCATCGACCCAAAGTTCCGGCGGCTCCGCCATCGTCCTCAGCCGGGCGAGTGCGTCGCTGTTTGGCGCTCCGCCTTCGATAGCGTCCAGATCTGCGATGTAGAAGGTCGAAAAAGGATAAAGCCCACGCAGTCCTTCAGCGACCGCGACGACATCAGGACTTCGGCTGAGCGGCGTAACGATCGGCCTGTAGCGATCGCGTTTTCCCTGCTGGGCGCGAACCACCACGCCGTCCTTCAGGTCGAGAACCGGAATGATACGCAACGCTTTTCTCACCGACCAATTGCCCCCGTCATGAAAGCTTGAAGCGTGGAAAAAAGAAAGGGCATCATTGCCGGTTTCGACATTGGCGGCGCGCATCTGAAGGTGACCCGCGCACAAGACGGTCGCATCGTCGAGGCGGTAACGATCGCAACGCCGCTCTGGCAAGGGCTGCACAAGCTGGCTTCAGCCCTCGACGAAACGGCCCCGATCTACGCGGGTGCGGATTTCAACGCATTCACAATGACAGGCGAACTGTCGGATATCTTTCCGTCCCGCGATGTCGGCGTAGCGGCTCTGCTGGGTCAGATTTCCACCCATTTCCCCACCGACAAAAAGCTGGTCTATGCCGGACCATCCGGTTTCGTCGGGGTCGAGCGGGCAGCGCAGCTGGCCGCCGATGTGGCTTCTGCCAATTGGCACGCGACAGCCTTGTTGGTGGCAAAACTCGCCGGCGATGCCCTGTTCGTCGACATGGGCTCCACCACCACCGATATCATTGCCATCAAGAACGGCGCCGTGGCCAATGACGGCTACACCGATGCCGGACGGCTTCTAAGCGGCGAATTGGTCTATACCGGCTTTACCAGGACATTCCTGTTCGGCGTAGCCTCGTCGGCTCCCATCCATGGCAGGCTAACGCCGCTGATGAACGAGTATTTCGCCTCGATCGCCGACGCGCATCGCATCCTGGGCGTGCTCGACGAGGACGACGACAGGCACCCTCCCGCCGACGGCAAGGAAAAGACCGTGGACGGCTCGATCGCGCGGCTGGCGCGCATGGTGGGGCGCGACGCCACTGACCTGACCCCGCCGGAATGGGGTGAAGTCGCGCGCTGGTTCAGCGAGCAGCAACTGCGCAAAGTGCACGATGCAGCGTCTCTGGTTGCCGGGACCTTGCCGCGGGATGTCCCGATCGTCGGGGCCGGAATCGGTCGCTGGCAGATCAGGCGACTGGCCGAACGCATGGAACGCGAACGCAGCTACGTCGATTTCGCCGACATCATCCCCGCCGATGACACCGTTCGCGGGCAAGCGAGCAGCGCGGCCCCCGCGTCCGCGGTAGCGCTTTTGGCGGGATATCCGTTGTAAGCAGGGTGCGGCGCTCGGCCTAACCCCGCGCGTCCTCGCTACCGGAACCTTTGGCGGTCAAGTGATCGCTGACACGCTGCATCAGCCAGCCCCAGGCTTCCTTTTCGCCCTCGCCTGCGGTCTTTTCGATGGCAATCGAAAGGTAGGCGATTTCCGCCTCGATCTTGTCGCGCGGCAGCATGCCGAGCCGGCTAACCAGGATGGCCAGCTCAAGCACCGCCGCCTTAGCTCGGTTGAGGCCGGTGAACGGCGCGAGCGCTTCCTCCTGCACCACGCGGCAGAAATGGCGGGGGCGCACGCCATTGTCATCGACCGCCTGGACTTGGAGGCCCGAATACGCCAGCGCCGCCTCGAGCCTCGGCACCGGAAACCCGTCAACCGGAACGGTTGGCCAATGCTTGCGGCCTGTCAGGCAGCCGGCAAAGACACGCACGTCGTCGGTATAATTGGCGATGGCGAATGGCACTTCGGCGAGATTGTCGAGCGTGACCGACGGCCGGAACGGTGCAATCACCCAGCCGTCATTCTCGGCAATGATGCCTATCGGCGCGATGTGGACGTTGCCTGCCTTGTTGACCGTCGTGATGATCGATTCGCGAATGTAGGGCATGGTCTAGCGCTCTTTCCTTGCGCGGAGCGTCTTGCCCGGCTCGGCAAGACGGGTACGGTCGGTTTCAGGAGCCGGCGCGGCAACGCCCCATGCGAGCGGTTCGTCCTGCACATAACGCTTGCCGAGGCGCCACGCGATCTCCGCTTTCATCAGTTCCGCGCCGAGGTAAAAAGCGTGTGCGCCATCGGCGTTGACGTCCAGCCCGGCAAAAAGTTCGAACGCATCCGTGGCAACCGCATGCCCTTTGCTATTGAAAACATGGATGCCGTCCTCCGCTACCGCGATCCGGAAGTTGGCGTCGCGCACCTGGGCCGCCAATGCCTCGATATCGTCGGCTGAGGCTGTGAAAGGCTTGCGATCGTGGACCTGCAACAGGCCTGGGTGATAGCCGCGCGGCAACGCGCCGTCCGTGCAAGCAGCCAACATGATGCGGCGGGCGATATCGTGCTCCTCGATCGTCCGCACCGTGTGTGGGCTGACATGCACCGCCAGCACGTTTCGGATTCGGAGTTCCGAGCAGAGTCCCGCTAGAACGGCCGTAACACCGGAACTGTCCGCGTCGGTCAATTCGGTGAGATTGCCGGTACCCATCAGCAATTCGGCGTCCGGCCAGCGGCGCCGCGCCTCGATGAAGCGCCCGAGTGAAACGGCGAAGCCGAAATGGATCGGGTCGAGCACGGGATCGGCAATGAAGGCAACGCCGGCCTTTTGAGCGGCTTCGATGGCCCGGCCGAGCGAATCCAGATCGCCGGGCGTGGACGGTATCAACACTGCCGTAGCCCTATGGTCGAAGATCAACGGCAGCGTGTTCTCATCGAGGCTGAGAAGATAGTCCGCGCCGGCGCGTGCCCCGATCGTCAGTTCGTCCACGCTGGCCGAATCGACGCTGACCATGAATCCCCGTGCCTTGAGCGCTCGCACAGCCTCCGGCAGCAATGGAAACGGCGTCTCCGGCAGGCAGCCCAGATCGATGACATCGGCGCCGGCCGCGGCCAACATCGAGGCCCTCGCCATCAGCGCCTCGACCGACAGCATCGGCGCATCGACGATCTCGGCGAAGATGCGCATATCGTGACGCGTCAGATCCGGCGGTTTGCCCGCCCGGCCAAGGAAGGCCGGCAGGTCAGCGATCTCGTCGGGGCCGCGCACAAAGGGCACGCCGAAATGCTCCGACAGGTGCTCGATGTTGCCCCGATAGCGTCCGGGCAGGATGACGCGGCCGACGTCTCCTGTCAGAGTGAGCCGACGCTTCACAATGTCCTCGCTCATCAGCGCGGCGACCTTGACGCCGACGTCGACGATTTCCCACGCGAATGCGGTTCTGCCCAGCCCGGCCAGCAGCCGTTCCAGCCGCGCCTTGGCCAGATGGCCGGTAAGAAAAACCAGCCGCTCAGCCATCGCTTGCGAGTTCGGCCCGGCGCCGTGTGAGCGAGGCTTCGAGATCAGCGAGCGATTCGACCACCTGGGTCCGCTCGAAACTCTTCAACTGCTTGGTATTTTCCAGGTCGATCCTGCGCGGATAGACCTTGACCAGCCCGTGCGGTGCCTGGGTCTCGAGTTCCGGCGCGGTGTCGCAAGCAAAGACGATGGCTGGCACACGGCACTTTCCGGCTTGGGCAAAGACATTGGTGGCGAGCGTATCGGAAATGCCATGCACGCATTTGGCGACCGTGTTGGACGTGGCCGGCGCCACCACGACCGTGTGATAGACACCGTGGTAGAATTCGCCGACAGGGATCGCACTCGCGGTCTTGTCGTGCAGCACGCGCGTCGTCTCCGGGAGATCAAGTTTGAGCTTGTACATGCGCAACACTTCGTTGGCAGCCTTCGACACGAAGACATCGCAATGTTCGAGTTGGCGAACAAGTGCGAAGCTCTCCGTAAAGAAATGCCCGGAACCCGTCAAAACCCATGCCCAGCGCGGCACATGCAGCTTCACCATCGGCTATCCCGCCTTCTTTGCCGACGACCCTGTTGAAGCCACGATCCTGGTGCCGGGCAGCTTGCCCAACGCGAGCATCGCGCCGGCCTCGGCAGCATCCTTCGGACCGGCGAGATGGAAATCGACGCCGTCGGGCAGCATGGCGGCAAAGCCGGGGTCGACAATGCCTCGGGTCCTCAGGCTGTCAGCTGTATCGCTGTCGAAGAATGCACCGGTCTACTTGATAAGCAACAGCGCGTTTGCGCCAAGCTTGCCTGCAAGCCAGGCGGCCAGAGAATCGGAGGTAATGTCCCACGAGGCCGGAACATCCAGCGCCGGCAGTGCCAGTGACGACGGCAGCCACACCGGAACCTTGCCCGCCTCCAACGCTCGCCCGATCTCGTCCAGCGACCGTGCCGGCGTCAGCCTTTCGTCCCGGTCGAGGATGACATGGCCGAACTGTTCCATGGCCAGGATCGCCATGGCATGAGCGGCGGTATCGGAAAAATCCATGCGTGTCTGCGTCTCGCGCACATGGTCGGCAAAGAGGCCGCCGCCGGGCACGATGACGATCGGCAGCCTGGAACCCGCCAGCGCTGCGATCCAACTCTTCATCTCCGCCGCATGGGCCGTGCTGCCGCCAAGCTTGACGATGGCCCGTCG
>NZ_RZTC01000013.1:0-15789 GCF_004023165.1 Mesorhizobium sp. M7A.F.Ca.MR.176.00.0.0
CTGTACGGCCATGCCGCTGGCGAAATCACCATGCGTTATGATGCCGCCCGAATTGCTGCCCGTGGCATTTCCGCCCAAAGTGGCGCCGCCGCCATTGCCGCCGCCACTGACGACCCCGACGCCATCGGCGCCATTGCCACCCACACCACCTGCCGACCGCACCAGCATGCCATAAGAGGCCAATCCGGATGTTTCCACCTTGCCGGCGTTGCTTGCCGATGCGGTGCCGCCGGAAGCGCCATCACCGCCGTCACCAGCATCGACGCCGTGACTGACGATGTTGTCACCGCCCTGGCCGCCATTGCCGCCGCTGGCATTGGAGAAAATGCCGTAGGAGAAGTCGCCCGTCGTCGTGATGTCGCTGGTGCCAGACGCAACCGCGTTGGCGTTGCCGCCGGTATTGCCGCTTCCGGCGTCGCCGCCGAGGTTCGCGATCGCCGGAAGGGCGCCGCCGCCACTGCCGCCATTGCCACCGACCGCAGAAGCTTCGAAGCCATGATGTCCCGTGCCGATGGTCGAAATCACAGCGTTGTTGAGAATGTCGACGGATCCACCCACGCCGCCATTGCCGCCCTCACCACCATTGGTTTCAATGGGCGTTCCAGCCAGGCCTTCGCCGCCGTCGCCGCCATCGCCGCCATTGGCAGTGCCGACAAATCCAGATGCGTTGACGTTTATCTGCGGAGCGTTGTTTACGGCTCCAGGGGTCGCATTTGTAATCGATCCGCCGGGATCGCCATTATCGCCATCTGCGTCAAAGCCACCAGGTCCCCTGTCCGGAGCATCCGGGCCGTTCTCGTCTATGACGAACTGAGCATGCGCCGCCGGTATCGGCGGAAAACCCACCAGCGCGGTGGCGCCGAGGAGGACCATCAACCGTCCGGCAATCACACCTGGCCGGCGACGGCGACCCGAGCCAGACGCTTCTTACGCACGTGCCACCGGTCCAAGTTTGAACAAAGTCCACGCTTGCGCCGCACGAAGCGAACAAGGCGAACTGCCGGGCAGCGCTTGGCGGGCAAGCCCTGCTTGCTGGGATACCTCTGCCACATGGGCATTGGCAGCATCGATACCGGAACCCGGAACCGCGAATGCGCGTTTGATGGCAAAGCCACCACGCTTTGAAAACAAAGCCATGCACTTACCCCTCGTTTTACGGGGGCGCACCTCAATGCCTGCTTAAGGCGACGCCACCGCTATGCTCATGCAATTGCAATAAGGATGCCGGCACTGCGCAATAAGGTTCAATGCATTAAAACAGAGCATCCGCGTTCCCACTTGCGGAGCTCTGACTCAATTAGAATACATTAACTTATGCCGGATGAAACCGAAAATTTACGTGCGGACACTGACTAAAGCCGCTGACGTTTCATAGTCGTCATATGACGACTATCTGCGGTTCACTGCTGGAATCGCAGAACAAAGCGATCGGACTGCCCGATTTCGTGATGCTCGACCCGCTGGCCATGGCATCGCCGCGCAAACGTCCTATATCAGTGGGCAGAGTTTTTTGCGCGGGAATGAGCGAATGTCGGCACTTCGGCCATCAACGATCTTCACAGTGGCAATGCTGGCCACGGCAGTGCTGGCGGGCGTTTGCCTGCCGGCTTCCGCACAGGCGCTCAATTCCGCTACCGGCAACAATGCGCTGATCCGGCAGAACGACCTGCAAATCCTGCAAAACAGGATACAACGGCAGCAATATCAGCAGCAACAGCAGCAGTACCGCGCCCAGGACCGCCAGATCGTTCAGCAGCCGCCCCCGGTCGTGCAGCAGCTCAAGCCAAGCTGCCAGACCCAGATAATCGGCACCACCGCCGTGAGCAATTGCCGCTGACATCAAGGCGTTTTTCATTTATTTAGCCGACTTAGGTATTTCGAGTGTCTTTCGGCACATGCGAAAGTTTTGGTTTTGCAACGATGCCTTGTCGCGCTATGCGGCATTGCATCGACTGGATTGACGAATGGCAGCCATCAAGAAAAAGGCCGTACGCAAGGCAAAAAAGGGCGAGAGGATCCGCCAGGTGGCGGCTATTCCCTTTCGGCTGACCGCGCGCGGCGACATCGAGGTCATGCTGGTCACGTCGCGTACCACCAGGCGCTTCATCGTCCCCAAGGGCTGGCCGATGAAGGGCAAGAGCGGACGCAAGGCGGCCACCATCGAGGCACAGGAGGAAGCCGGCGTGCTCGGCAAGACGCTGAAGCAGCCGGCGGGCACCTATTCCTACTGGAAGCGGCTGGCCAATCGCTTTGTCCGCGTCGACGTCATCGTCTATCTGCTCGAGGTGAGCGAGGAACTGGCCGACTGGCAGGAAGCCAAACGACGCCAGCGGGCCTGGCTGGCGCCAGCCGACGCAGCCATGCTCATCGACGAGCCGGATCTTTCAACGTTGGTGAAGACGCTGAAGCTTCCTCAGCCTATGCAGGTGGACCAAGCGTAAAGCCTCACTCGCCGGGCTCATCGCTTTCGGGAAACGGCCGCACCGGCGTGCCGGTATAGGTCCACAGCCATTCGCGCGGCAGCGGCCCTTTGTTTCGCTCGGCCTGCTGCGACTGCTCCCAGGCATGCGCAAGGATGCCGACCGAGCGCGACAGCACGAAAAGCCCTCGCGTCAGCGCTGGCGGAAAACCGAGTTCGCCATAGATGACGGCGGTAGCGCCATCGATGTTGAGCGGTATTTTTTTCCTCTTGCGTCGCGCGACGTCCGCCTCGATCGCTTCTGCAATATCGACGAAACGTCCGTTGACGGCACCGCGTGCGGCAAATTCGCGGGTCAGTTCCAGCAAGCGCGGCGCGCGCGGGTCGACGGGATGGAAGCGATGTCCGAGCCCCGGCACATAGCCCTTCTCCTCGGCGAAGAACCGGTCGAGCCGTGTCGAGACCGCTTCATTCAGCGTCATCCCGGCATCGATTGCCACGGCAATGTCACCATAGAAGGAAAGCGCCTGCTCGCCGGCGCCACCGTGCACGTCGCCGAGAACGTTGATGGCCGAGGCCATGGCGCTGTTGATACCGACGCCGCAGGTTGCGGCCATGCGCGCGATGGCGATCGATGGCGCCTGCGGTCCGTGGTCGACGGCGGCTCCCAAGGCAATGCCGAGCAACTCTGCCTGGTCCTCGCCGGGCAGTTCGCCGCGCAGCATCAGCCAGATGACAGCCGGGAAGCTGACGCGGCCGATCAGATCCTGGATCTCGTAGCCGCGCAGCCGGATGACACCAGGCCGCATCTCGATGATGTCGGTCTGCCACCATTCCTCGCCGCGCTCACGGCCCGTCTTCTCCGTGTCGCTCATGCGCCTGCCTTTGTCTTGGCGCGGGGTGGCAGGTCGGCGAACACCTCGCCCATATGTTCGCCGAGCGCCGGCGGCGGCTTTGTCGGCAACGGCGCCTCGCCATCGACCATGAAGCCGCCGCGCAGAACGGTCAGCGGCTTGTCCATGCCAGCAACATCGTCGAAATTCGCGGTCACCCGGCGTTCGAGCACTTGCGGCTCGGCCAGCACTTGCGGGATCGTCAGCACCCTGCCGGCGGGCACCCCGGCGCGATTGAGCATCTCTTCCCAGGCAGCCGCCGAGGCGTCCGCCAGGGCGTCCTCGATTTCGACTTTAAGCGCCGCACGGTTGCGCTTGCGCGTCTCGCGCTCGGCAAAGCGGACATCGGAGGCCAGTTCCGGCCGGCCGATCAGCCGGCACAGCGCCACGAACTGCTCCTGCTTGTTGGCGGCGATGTTGACGAGCCCGTCGCCGGTGCGAAACGTACCGGAGGGTGCCGCCGTCATGTTCTCATTGCCCATCGGCTTGGGGTCGATGCCTGCGGTCAGATAGTTGGAAACCGGCCAGCCAAGCGCGGAAAGTGTGCATTCGAGCATCGAGACGTCGAGAAAGGCACCCTCGCCGCTCGTCTTCTGCCGCACCAGCGCCGAGGTAATGGCGAACGCGCCGACCAGTCCGCCAAGCGTGTCGGCCACGGGATAGCCGACCCGCAGCGGCGCCGTTTCCGGTGTTCCGGTGATACTCATGATCCCCGACAGGCCCTGGATGATCTGGTCATAGGCGGGATTGTCGCGCATCGGCCCGGTCTGGCCGAAACCCGATATCGCGCAATAGACGAGGCCTGGACGGACCGTCTTCAGCGCCTCGTAACCAAGCCCCAGCCGATCCATCACGCCCGGGCGGAAATTCTCCACCAGGGCGTCGGCGCTGGCCACCAGATCGAAAAAGCGCTCGCGATCGGCTTGCTGCTTGAGGTCGAGCACCACCGACCGTTTGCCGGCGTTCTGCGCCAGGAACGATGCGCCCATGCCGGCGCTGTTCAGCTTTGGCGAGCCGCCGAGCTGGCGGGCCAGGTCGCCGCCTTGCGGCGCCTCGACCTTGATCACATCGGCGCCGAGCAGCGCCAGCTGATAGGCGCAGTAGGGACCGGCCAGGACGTTGGTCAGGTCGAGGACGCGGATACCGGAAAGCAATTCTGTCATGGCATCATGGATCGATCAGGCATCGCCGGGCACATGCTCCGGTCCGCGCCGACGCCGATGCTCGATGAAGGCCCAGATATGCGGGCCGGCGAGGCCGATGAAGGCGAGCGTCAGCAGCATCAGCGACAGCTTGTGGGTGTAAAACACCGACCAGTCGCCATTCGAGATGGTCATCGCCCGGCGGAACTGGGTTTCGGCGAGCGGTCCAAGGATCATGCCGATAATGACGGGCGCGGTCGGGAAATCGAAGCGCCGCATCAGGAAGCCGGCGGCCCCCAGGAGATAGAGGATGACGAGGTCGATGGGCGATTGCGAAATGCCATAGGTGCCGACCGTGGCGAACACCAGGATGCCGGCATAAAGCTGCGGCGCCGGGATTTTCAGCAACCGCACCCACAGCCCGATCAGCGGCAGGTTGAGGATGACCAGGATGACGTTGGCGATGAACAGGCTGGCGATCAGCCCCCAGACGAGATCGCCCTGGGTCGTGAGAAGCAGCGGCCCGGGGTTGATGCCGTAGCTCTGGAAGGCCGACAGCATGATCGCCGCGGTCGCGGAGGTCGGCAGGCCAAGCGTCAGCATCGGCACCAGCACGCCGGCGGCGGAGGCATTGTTGGCGGCCTCGGGGCCGGCAACGCCTTCGATGGCGCCGACGGTGCCGAACTCCTCCTTGTGCTTCGACAGCTTCTTTTCGATGGCATAGGACAGGAAGGTCGGGATTTCGGCGCCGCCGGCCGGCATGGCGCCGATCGGGAAGCCGATCGCAGCGCCGCGCAGCCAGGGTTTCCACGAACGCCCCCACTCGGCCGCCGTCATGTAGAGCGAGCCCTTCAGCGGCACGATCTCGTCCTTGCCGGCATAGCGGCGCGAGGCCATGTAGAGCGTCTCGCCGACGGCAAACAGGCCAACCGCGGCAATGATGACATCGACGCCATCAAGCAGTTCGTTCGTGCCGAAGGTGAAGCGTGGCTGGCCGGTCTGCAGGTCTACGCCGATCATGCCGATGACGAAGCCGGCGAACAGGCTGGTCAGGCCGCGTACGGAAGACGAGCCGAGCACCGCCGAAACGGTGATGAAGGCCAGCACCATCAAAGAGAAATATTCGGCCGGACCAAAGGCCAATGCGAATTTGACCACCACCGGCGCCAGGAAAGCGACGCCCATCGTGCCGATCGTGCCGGCGACGAATGAGCCTATCGCGGAGGTGGCGAGTGCCGCGCCGCCGCGCCCGGAGCGCGCCATCCTGTTGCCTTCCAACGCAGTGACGATGGTGGCGCTTTCGCCGGGCGTGTTGAGCAGGATCGACGTCGTCGAACCACCATACATGGCGCCGTAGTAGATGCCGGCGAACAGGATGAAGGATGCTTCCGGCGCCACCTGATAGGTGATCGGCAAAAGCAGCGCGATGGTCAGCGCCGGTCCAAGACCGGGCAGCACGCCGATGGCGGTACCGAGTGTGGTGCCAAGCAGGCACCACAGAAGGTTGACCGGGGTGAAGGCAACCGAGAAGCCATGTGCGAGATGTCCGAGCGTTTCCATGGCGTCAGCCCCTCAACATGGTGATGAACGCATCGATGACCGTGTTCAGCTGGTTCTCGATGAAACCGGCACCGATGTTGACGCCAAGCGCCCTGGCGAAGCCGAAATAGGCGGCCAGCGCCAGGATCAGGCCGAGCACTGCGTCACGCAGCGTGCGCTTGCTGCCGAAGCCGTAGCAGACCAGAACGAACATGATGACGGATGCCGCCGTGAAGCCGAGCGGCCGGATGAGCAGCAGATTGGCGATCAGGCCGATGACGACGAAGCCCATCGCCTTCCAGTCGGTCGGCGTCTCCTTTTCCTCCTCCGGCTGCCAGCCGCCGCGAAGCGCGGCAAGGATGAGCAACAGCGAAAGAACCACCAGGCCGAACATGGTGAGGTAGGGAAAGACGGTCGGGCCGACCTTGGAGTAGAGCGGCGACACCGGGATTGCCAGCGTCTGCCAGGCGACGGCGCCGGCGCAGGCCAGGAGCCCGATGCCTATCAACAATTCCGGCACGGCAAGGCGCAACGGCGCCGCCTGCTGGTCGCTGGTGCTCATCGGTATCCTCCCAAGATGGCCGGCATCCTCCAGCCGGCCGCATCCGCAGTTTCGCCGCATCATATGTCCATGCGGCAGGCGAGATGGGAAGGGGGCGGCACTCTAACCGCCCCCTGAAGACATCAGGCGAGGCCGAGATCCTTGAGGATCGCGGTGATGCGGGCCGTGTCCTCGGTGAGGAATTTTGCGTAGTCGTCGCCAGTCAAAAGGATGGGCGTCCAGTTGCGGTTTTTGCATTCGGTTGCCCATGCATCGCTCTTGGCCATGGTCTCGATCATTGTGACCATCGCCGCCTTGTCGGCGTCGGAAACGCCGGGCGGTGCGAAGACGCCGCGCCAGTTGAACAGTTCGACATCGATGCCGGCTTCCTTCAACGTCGGTGCGTCGATGCCGTCCTGACGCTTGTCAGCCGAGATGGCGAGCAGCCGCAGCGCGCCCGCCTTGACCTGCTCGGAGAACTCGCCAAAGCCGGAGATGCCGGCCGCGACCTGGTTGCCGAGCAGCGCCGACAACGCCTCACCGCCGCCGGCGAACGGCACGTAGGACAGGTTTGTCGCCGGCACGCCGACCGTCTTGGCAATCAAGCCGAACAAGATGTGATCCGAGCCGCCGGCGGAGCCGCCGGCGAGGGGAACCTTTGTCGGATCGGCCTTGAGCGCGGCGACGAAATCAGCGGCCGTCTTGAACGGTGACTCCGCCGGCACGACCAGGGCCTCGAACTCGCCGGTGAGGCGGGCGATCGGGGTGACTTGCGTCAGATTGTTCGCGGCCTTGTTGGCAATGATGGCGCCGACCATGACCATGCCGGCAACCATCAGGGAATTGCCTTTGCCGTTCCACTGGCTGATGAATTGCGGCAGCCCGACAGTCCCGCCGGCGCCGCCGACATTGGTGATCTGCGAACCCGAGATCAGCTTTTCACTGCGCAGCACCTGGTCGATCGTGCGCGCCGTCTGGTCCCAGCCGCCACCCGGTGCGGCAGGCACGAAGAGCTGTATCTGGGGCGCGCCTTCGGCGTAAGCGGGAGAAAGATGCGACGTCATCAGCCCGGCACCCACGGCTGCGGTGCTCATCAAAAATCTGCGTCTGTTCAGCATGGGGATTCCTCCAAATCACGACACCTCCTCCGGTGCCCGCCAAAACGCGCCTGCATCCAGACCCGTCATCGATTTCAAGCAGATGTTACGGAGTTCTGTCAACGGAAACGATATTCTACTGGACAGAACGATTTGGCGGCGCGACAGAGTCGCGTCGCTCGGCTTTCTTCAAACTGGAACCACCATGGACTCGCCAAGCAAATCGGCAGATGGGGAAATAGATCGCACCTCGGCGGACGGTGTTGCCGCGCTTGATCGAGCCATTGCCATCCTCGATGCCTTCACCACGGATGACCGGTCGCTCAGCCTGGCCGAAATCGCGGCGCGCACCGGCCTCTACAAGAGCACCATCCTGCGGCTTGCGAATTCCCTCATGCGCGGACGATTGCTCGAGCGCCTCGACAATGGGCGCTACCGCGTCGGACCCGCGACCTTTCGGCTCGGTGCGCTCTACCAGCGTTCGGTCGTGGCGGTCGATATCCTGCTGCCGATCATGCGCGATCTTTCCGAGCGAAGCTGGGAGAGCGTTGCCTTCTATGTTCGCTCGGGCGACGTCCGCACCTGTCTCTACCGCGTCGAATCCAAGCACCCGATCCGCTACACGATACGCGAAGGCGACGTATTGCCTTTGCTGCTCGGCTCCGGCGGCCGCGTGCTTGCAGCGTTTTCGGGCCAGCAGGGGGAACCGTACGAGACCATCCGCAAGACCTGCAACTGCCTCGCCGTGGGCGACCGCGACCCCGAGACGGGGGGCGTGTCGGCGCCGGTGTTCGGCCCGGGAGGCGTCCTGCTCGGCGCCTTGACCCTGGCTGGACCCAGCACGCGCGTCGACGCGGCATTTCTGCAGCGCATGAAGCGGCCGCTGCTCGAGGCGGCGGCCCGCGCCACCCGCGCCTTCGGCGAGGACGCCTCCATGCTCGAGCGGGCAAGCCTGGCAGCGGACGCCATGCCGTAGAACACGTTCTCGTTGGAAGCCCCGCTCAAGTCAGTTTGACCAGACCACAGCGGTTCTTGGCGCGGCCCGCCTCGTCATCATTGCTGGCGACAGCCTCCATCATGCCGACGCCGACAGCGGCTGGCCGCGCCGCTCGGGTCACCGCGCCAGCAGGATGGTCGGAGTGTCGTGGTAGGTGGTCTTCACCACTTCCCGGTAACCGCACTTCGCAGCCACCCTCAGCGAAGCGCCGTTTTCCGGATCGATGATGCAGACGGTCTTCTCGCGCCCGAAAATCTCTTCGCTCCACGACAGGATGCGGCCAACCACCTCGGTGGCGAAGCCCGCCCCGTGCACGGCCGGAACCAGCGCCCACCCGGCCTCGGGAATGCCTTCGATCGATGGTTCCATATCGCGCTTCAGGTCGTGAAACCCGGCCTCGCCGATGAAGCGTCCGGTCGCCTTCTCCTCAATCGCCCAGAAGCCATAGCCGAGCAGCGACCACAGGCCGGCGTGACGCAGGAAGCGCATCCAGCTTTCTTCGCGCGTGCGCGGCTTGCCGCCGATGAAGCGGGTGACGACGGGATCGGTCCACATCGCGGCATAGGTGTCGAAATCATCCAGCCGGTGTGCCCGCAGGATGGTGCGCTTCGTTTCGATGACAGGGGCGCTGGTCGCTTGTGGATTGTTCATGGGATCTGCCTCGTACGGATCGCCAGCGCTTAGCAAATCGCCGGTGCGGCGCAAGGGGCCAGCGCAACACGGCCCATCATCCAGGCGCCGCTATGGGAATTTTGCGAGACGGTGTTATTTTTTCACGGCAGGCCGATTCAACGCCTGCCAGCGCGACCTTTCAGGCGCGCATTGCTGCCGTCAACCCCAGGGAAAGAGCATGGACACCACCGATCTTGTGCTTGCGATCTTCCATCATCTGCTGGTTTTTTCGCTGGCGGGGATCATCGGCGCCGAATTCGTCCTGATCCGCGGCGATCTGGGCGCTGCGACGCTCAAGAGGCTCGCCGGCATCGACCGCCATTACGGCATCATTGCCACGCTGATCATCGTCGTCGGCATCGGCCGCGTCTTCTATGGCCTCAAGGGCTGGGAATTCTACGTCTACAATTGGGTGTTCTGGGCCAAGATAGCGGCGTTCGTCATGGTCGGCCTGCTGTCGATCATCCCGACCGTCCGCTTCATATCCTGGAACAGGCAGGCGAGCGGCAATGCCTCGTTCCAGGTACCGGCGGCCGAGCTTGCGTCCGTGAAGACTTACATCCGCGCCGAAGCTTTCATCTTCCTGCTCATCCCGGTCTTCGCCGCGGCGATGGCGCGCGGCTACGGCTATTGAGGCCGAACTCTATTCGCAAGGTGGTCTCGATTATAAACTAGCGGCAATCTCCTGGATAAAATCCAGAAATGCTCTGACCTTAGCCGGCGGCAGATGGCGCGATGGGTGATAGGCGTAGAGCGGATAAAGTTCTTCCGACCACTCCCGCAGGATCGGCACGAGGTCTCCCCGTGCCAGGAACGGCGCAAGGCCGATGGCGAGGCTTTGGAAAATGCCTTGGCCCGCTACGCAGGCTGTGACCGCGACGGAAGGATCATCCAACACCAGGCGGCTTGAGATCTTGACCCTGACGATCTCCCCGCCCCGGAGAAACTCCCATGGAAAAGGAAGGCCGGTTTGAGGATCACGGAAGAGAAGCGCCTCGTGATGGACGAGGTCGTGCGGCGACTGTGGCTGGCCGTGCCGTTCGAGATAGGCCGGCGCCGCAACTGTCAGGATCGGGGTTTCCAGGAGCTTGCGTATGATGAGGGATGAGGCATCGGGCGGCCCGAAGCGTATCGCCACGTCCACGCCGGTCATCATCTCCTCGCGGTAGTTGCTGGTCGAGAAATCCAGCATCAGCAGCGGATAGCGGGCGAGGAACCGCTGCAGCCCGGCCGCGAGCACCATGCGTGCGAACCACGGGTCCACCGATACGCGCAGCCGGCCGCGTACGAGCGCCGCCGCGCCCGCGGCCTCGGCAGCCGCCTCATCCAGGCCTGCAAGAAGCGGCATCACTTGTGCGTGGAAGCGGCGTCCTTCCTCGGTGAGGGTGACTGCACGCGGATTGCGATCGAACAACCGCACGCCGACCCGCGCCTCCAGACGCGCGACGGCCCGGCTTACCCCTGAAGGCGTCAGGCCGAGCATCTCCGCGGCGCGAGCGAAATTCCCAGCCTCCGCGACCGCTGCCAGAACCCCGACGCCGGTCAGAAGCCGCGTGTCGAAAACCATTCGATTCCCCTTCGCCTCCGAGGCGAGCAATAGTGAATCTGAGTCACTGTAACATTGATTCTAATGCGCGTGAATCATGTCATGGCACGACTTACAAGTGACGTCCTGGCAACATTGCGGGCGAGCGGCCGGGAAAATCGGATTTCCCTCGATCCAGAAAGGAGTTGGTCATGAACCAGATCACACGCAGAACCATGCTTCAGCGCGGAGGAATGCTGGGGGCCATTCTGGCTCTCGATACGGTCAGCCCCGCCTTGGCCAAAAGAATGCCAGCCGGCTCGTCAGTGCAGTTCAAGGCGATCGACGCCGCCTTGCAGGCAGGCGTCTCAAACGACGACGTAGCCGGTGTCATCGCCGTCGCGGCGACGCGCAAAGGCATGGTCTACGAAGGTGCCTTCGGCAAGGCCAACGTCGCAACGGGCGCACCGATGACGCTCGACACGGTATTCTGGCTGCTGTCGATGACCAAGGCGTTCACGGCGACGGCCTGCATGCAGTTGGTCGAACGGGGCCGCCTGCATCTGGACGATGATGCGTCGAAGTACCTGCCGGAACTGGCCTCTCCACAAATCCTCGACGGCTTTGCCGAGGATGGAACGCCGCGACTGCGGCCGGCCAAGCGCGCGATCAAGGTTCGCCATCTGCTGACGCATACCTCCGGCTGCACCTACTCGATCTGGAGCGAGGCTCTGACCCGCTACGAGAAAGTGACGGGCATGCCCGACATCGCGACCTGTAGGAACGCCGCCTTCACCGCCCCACTCGAATTCGAGCCCGGCGAGCGATGGGAATATGGCATCAGCATGGACTGGGTCGGCAAGCTGGTCGAGGCGGTGTCTGATCAGTCGCTCGAAATCTACTTTCGCGAGAACATTTTCGCGCCGCTCGGCATGAAGGATTCAGGCTTCCTGATCGGGACCGAGCAGAAGCGGCGTGTCGCCAGCTTCCATAGCCGCCGCGCCGATGGCGGGCTGGAGCCGGCACCCTTCGAGATGCCGCAGCGGCCGGAGTTCTTCATGGGCGGCGGCGGCGCCTTCTCGACGCCGCGCGACTACATGGCCTTTCTGCAGGCGCTGCTGAACGGCGGCACGCTGCATGGCGAGCGAATCCTGCATCCGGAGACGGTCGCCATGATGATGCAGAACCAGATCGGCGAGCTGAACGTCCAGGAGATGCATTCGGCGCAGCCGTCCTATTCCCGCAGCTTCGACCAGTTCCCGGGACAGCCGCATAAATGGGGTCTGTCTTTCGACATCAACATGCAGGCAGGACCGAACGGGCGCTCCGCCGGCAGCATCTCCTGGGCAGGTCTGCTCAACTGCTACTTCTGGCTCGATCCGGTGAAGCATGTCACAGGCGCGCTCTCCACCCAGGTCCTGCCCTTCTACGACGAGCGGGTCGTCGCGCTCTACGGCGCGTTCGAGCGCGGCCTCTATGCCGGACTTGCCTGAACCCAGGCGATCGACATCAACATCTGGAGAACCATCATGTACGCAATCACCGGAATCACCGGCAAGGTCGGCGGCGCACTTGCGCGCAGCCTTCTCGCCGGGGGACTACCCGTCCGCGCCGTTCTGCGCGACAAGGCCAAGGCGGCGGAGTGGAGAACCCGGGGCTGTGACGTCGCCCTGGCCGAGATGGACGATGCGGCAAGCCTGACTTCAGCGTTTCGGGGTGCCACGGGCGTCTTCATCCTGCCGCCCTCCGAGTTCGACCCGGAGCCCGGCTTTCCCGAGGCCAGGCGCGTCATCGCGACCGTGGCGGCGGCTTTGGCCGAGGCGCGTCCCGGCAAGGTGGTCTGCTTGTCGACAATCGGCGCTGATGCTCCGCACGAGAACCTGCTGACCCAGCGCATGCTGATGGAACAGTCGCTGGGGGAGATCGGCCTTCCGATCACCTTCCTGAGGCCCGGCTGGTTCATGGAAAATGCGCTCTGGGACGTTCCCTCGGCGCGCGATGAAGGCGTGTTGCGCAGCTTCCTGCAGCCGGCTGACAGACCGTTCCCGATGGTTGCGACGCAAGATGTCGGGCGCCAGGCCGCCATGCTCCTCCGTGAGGACTGGAGCGGGACGCGGGTCGTCGAGCTGGAAGGGTCCGCACGCGTCTCACCCAACGATCTCGCCCGCGCCTTCGCCACGGTGCTGGAGCGCCCGGTCAGGGTCGAGACAGTGCTGCGTGAAAGCTGGGAGGAGATCTTCCGTTCCCAGGGCACGCAAAATCCGTCACCCCGGATCCGGATGCTTGACGGCTTCAACGAGGGCTGGATCGAGTTCAGCGACCACGGCCGATCAGCGGTGAAGGGCACCACGACACTTGAAAGCGTTATCGTCGAACTCGTCAGGGCGTGCCAAGGCAAGACAGCCGCCTGATGGGATCACGACTTACCGCATGGACTCCCGAACCAGCGGCGGCGCGAAGCGGCGGGGCGCGCGTGTAGCCCCGCCGCCACATCCGCGAAAGGACACCATCATGGAATCATCACCACACAGGGCGTTGTGATCCCACGCCTCGGCTTCGGTACGTTCCGCAGGCCAGGAGGCGACGCCCAGCCGATTGTCGAGAGGGCGATGGGATGCCGCATGAAATTGCAGGCGCATCTCGCGATCAATCGCCAGCTTTGTGAACCCAAACTCTGAGAACCTTTTGAGTGCGGATATCTGCGGATATCGGCAGTTTGCCGTTTGAGCCCGGTTGCTATTTGCTAGCTTGCCCTAGTTGTTGCTTCATGCGCAGCCGGTGTTGAGAGGAGTTCCGCGCAGCGGTTGGAGATTCATATCCCGGGAGGAGATCACGATGAGAAGATTTGTCGCCACTCTGGCTGCTGCCGCGGCCGTCGCGCTTTATGGGTTCACTGCCGGCGCGCAGACCTATCCTGAACGCACCATCACCGTTGTGGTGCCGTTTGCAGCCGGCGGCCCGACCGACACGGTCACGCGCCTCGTCGCGGAAGCGATGTCGAAGGATCTCGGCCAGCAGGTCATCGTCGAAAATGTCGGTGGCGCCGGCGGCACGCTGGGTGCCGGTCGCGTCGCCAACGCCGAGCCTGACGGCTATACGCTGCTGCTCCATCATATCGGCATGGCGACAAGTGCGACGCTGTACAGAAAGCTCGCCTACGACACGCTGAACGCCTTCGAATATGTCGGCCTCGTCACCGAGGTGCCGATGACCATCGTCGGCCGCAAGGACCTGGAGCCGACCGATCTCAAGGGGTTGGTGGAGTACGCCAAGGCCAACAAGGATTCCATTACCGTCGCCAATGCCGGCATCGGTGCGGCCTCGCATCTATGCGGCATGCTGTTCATGAGCGCCATCAAGACGCCGCTGGTCACCGTGCCCTACAAGGGCACCGGCCCGGCCATGACGGATCTGCTCGGCGGCCAGGTCGACATCATGTGCGACCAGACGACCAACACCACCAAGCAGATCCAGGGCGGCACCATCAAGGCCTATGCCGTCACCTCGCCGGAGCGCCTCGATGTGCTGAAGGACGTGCCGACGACGGTGGAAGCCGGCCTTCCCGATGTGCAGGTCGGCATCTGGCATGGCCTCTATGCACCCAAGGGCACGTCGGCCGGGATCACCGAACGCCTGTCGAAATCGCTGCAGGTCGCGCTGAAGGACCAGAACGTCGCGGCCCGCTTCGCCGAACTCGGCACCAAGCCGTCGCCCGAGGCCGATGCGACGCCCGCCGCACTGAAGGCCAAGCTGGAAAGCGAGATCGCGCGCTGGAAGCCGATCATCGAAGCCGCCGGCCAGTACGCCGACTGAGGTTTGAATAGGGGCGCCACCAGCGCCCCTATTCCGCTCGGCATCCGCTACCCACTGCGGGCTTGGGAGAACCATCATGAAACCTTTCGCGATCGACAGGGCCAACGGCCTGTGCGCCGCCCTGTTCATCGGTTTCGGCGCATGGTTCGCGCTGCAATCGCTCGGTCTCGAAATCGGCACCGCCTTGCGCATGGGGTCAGGCTATTTTCCGCTGGTCCTGGCGATCGTACTGATCCTGCTTGGCGCCGTCATTCTCGTCCAGGCCGTACGCGTCGAGGGCGAAGCGATCGGGCACATTGCGTGGCGCGGCATGCTGCTCATCCTGCCTGCTCCGATCTTCTTCGGCCTGACAGTGCGCGGCCTCGGATTCATCCCGTCGATCTTCCTGACGGCGCTGATCGCGTCGTTTGCCAGCCGCCGCATGAAGCCATTGACCGCGCTCGTGCTGTCGGCCGGCCTGACGTTGTTTGCCTTCCTCGTCTTCAGCTACGCGCTCGGCCTGCCGTTCCGCCGCTTCGGCCCGTGGCTGGCCCCAGGGTCGGCATCGTGAGGCGATGAGCATGGATCTCCTCGACAACCTCGCGCTCGGCTTTTCGACGGCGACGTCGTTGACCAACCTCGGTTTCTGCCTGATCGGCGTCCTTCTCGGCACGCTGATCGGCGTCCTGCCCGGCATCGGCGCCACCGCGACCATCGCCATGCTTCTGCCCATCACCTTCCAGATCGGCGACCCGGTCTCCTCCCTCATCATGCTCGCCGGCATCTATTACGGTGCGCAATATGGCGGCTCGACCACCGCCATTCTCATCAACATGCCGGGCGAATCCTCGTCCGCCGTGACCGCGATCGACGGCTACCAGATGGCCAGGAACGGCCGCGCCGGAGCGGCTCTCGCGATCGCGGCCATCGGCTCGTTCTTTGCCGGCACGGTGTCGACGTTCCTCGTCGCCATCTTTGCCCCGCCGCTGACGGCGATCGCGCTGAAATTCGGCGCGGCCGAGTATTTTTCGCTGATGATCGTCGGCTTGGTTTCGTCCGTCGCGCTCGCCCACGGCTCTATCGTCAAGGCGCTGGCCATGGTCGTGCTCGGCCTGCTGCTCGGCATTGTCGGCACCGACATCTACACCGGCACGCCGCGCTTCACGCTTGGA
>NZ_RZTC01000013.1:15799-57556 GCF_004023165.1 Mesorhizobium sp. M7A.F.Ca.MR.176.00.0.0
CTTGGAATCCGGGAATATGCCGACGGCTTGAATTTCGTTGCGGTGGCGGTCGGCGTCTTTGGCGTCGCCGAGATCCTGCGCAACCTCGAAAACGAGGATGAGCGCTCCGTGATGATCCGCAAGGTCACGGGCCTTATGCCGACCCGCGAGGACTTTCGGCGCATGGCAGCGCCCATCGTGCGCGGAACGATCATCGGTTCGGCGCTCGGCATCCTGCCGGGAGGCGGCGCGATCCTGGCAGCTTTTGCGTCCTACACGGTCGAAAAACGCGTCTCGAAAAACCCGCAGGAGTTCGGCAAGGGCGCCATCGAAGGCGTCGCCGGACCGGAATCGGCCAACAATGCCGGTGCGCAGACCTCCTTCATCCCGATGCTGACGCTCGGCATTCCAGCCAACCCGGTCATGGCGCTGATGATCGGCGCCATGATCATCCAGGGCATCGTGCCCGGCCCCAATGTCGCTACCGAACAGCCGGCGCTGTTCTGGGGTATAATCGCCTCGATGTGGATCGGCAATCTGATGCTGATCGTCCTCAACCTGCCGCTGATCGGGCTTTGGGTGAAGCTGCTGACGATCCCCTATTACGTGCTTTTCCCGATCATCATGGCGTTCTGCTCGATCGGCGTCTACAGCGTCAACAGCAACGTCTACGACCTCTATGCCGTCGCCTTCTTCGGCTTCCTCGGCTATCTCCTGACCAAGCTGCGCTGCGAACCGGCGCCGCTGCTGCTCGGCTTCGTGCTCGGCCCGCTGCTCGAGGAAAACCTGCGCCGCGCCATGATCCTCTCGCGCGGCGACCCGAGCACCTTCGTGACCAGACCGATCAGCGCCGGCCTGCTGCTCATCGCGCTCGCCGTGCTCGTCATCGTCTTCCTGCCGGCGGTCAAGAAAAAGCGCGAAGAGGTGTTTGTGGAGGAGAGTTGAATTACGCCGTCGCTCCGCTTCGGTCCTGAATCTCTTCGACAGGGTCGAGCGGTGCGATCGGCACCAGCGGTGCCGGCACATCGGTCGTCTTGACCTCGGCCTTGCAGATGTCGGCGATGACGCAGGCCGGGCAATCCGGCTTGCGCGCCTTGCAGACGTAGCGGCCATGCAGGATCAGCCAGTGATGTGCATGGCGCATATATTCGTCCGGAATGATCTTCAACAATCCTTGCTCGACCTGTTCCGGCGTCTTGCCGGGCGCCAGCCCGAGCCGGTTGCCGATGCGGAAAATATGCGTGTCGACAGCCATCGTGTGCTGGCCGAAGGCCATGTTGAGCACGACATTGGCAGTCTTGCGCCCGACCCCGGGCAGCTTGACCAATTCATCGCGACTGTCGGGTACCTCGCCGCCATGGTCGCGGATCAGCGCCTGCGACAGAGCAATCACATTCTTCGCCTTGTTGCGCCACAGCCCGATGGTGCGGATATATTCGCCGACCCTTGCCTCCCCCAGCGGCAGCATCTTGTGAGGCGTATCGGCGGCCTTGAACAGCGCCCGCGTCGCCTTGTTGACGCCGGCATCCGTCGCTTGCGCCGACAGCACCACCGCCACCAGCAGCGTGAAGGCGTTGACATGTTCGAGTTCGCCCTTCGGCTCGGGCCTCTGGACGGAAAAGCGCCGGAATATCTCGTGCACTTCGGCCGGGCTGTAGCGCGAGGTGCGCCGCACCGGCCGCGGGCGTGGCTTGGCGTTCGACCCATCGCGCCGTGCGGGCAACAGCTCTTTTTTGGACATGGAAGAATCTTTGGACTTGGGGCTCGCCATTTCCCTCCTATAATATCCCGCCATGAGCGACACAAACGCCTCGTTTCAGGCCGACGAGCCATTCTTTCAGGCGCTACTGACCCCGCACCGGTCGCTGGGCCGGACGGGCTTCTTCATCCTGATGGGCGCGCTGCTGTTCGGCTGGCTGGTGACAGGCGCGTTTTTCCTGTCGCGCGGCGCCTGGCCGGTGTTCGGCTTCTTCGGCCTCGACGTGGTCGCCGTCTACATCGCCTTTCGCATCAACTATCGTGCCGCTCGCGCACGCGAGGAAGTCTCGGTCTCGCGCACCAGCCTCGACATCCGCAAGACCGCCCCCTCGGGGAAATCGGAAGCGCATCGCTTCAATCCGTTCTGGGCGCGGTTTTCGGTGGCCCGTCACGCCGAGATCGGCATCACAGGGATGACGGTGGAAGGCCAAGGGCAGAACGTGCCGATCGGATCGTTCCTGGACCCCGATTCCCGCGAGAGCTTTGCCACCGCCTTTTCGCGGGCGCTGGCGACCGCCAAGGCACGCTGAGCCTGCACGAGCGGTTCCTGGGCTCGAATTCCGTGTCCATCTGGGTATGCGCCGCAGGAAGGCAAGTTTCGGGTGGCGATCGACGCCCCGAGGGGCGATATTCCGGCTCAAGGAGACAGTTCCATGAGCACACACACCGCGGTCCTCAAAAAGGATATCACGCCTGAAGGCAGCGACTACGAGATCGTGCGCCGTGCCATCGAGAAGATCAGTCTCGACTATCGTGACCAGCCTTCCCTTGAAGAGCTGGCCGAGGAGGTCGGCGAGACGCCGACCGGCTTGCAAAAACTCTTCACCCGCTGGGCCGGCCTGTCGCCCAAAGCCTTCCTGCAGGCGGTGACGCTGGACCATGCGCGCAGGTTGCTCGATTCCGGCATGCCGCTGCTCGAGACCTCGTTCGAACTGGGCATGTCCGGCCCGGGCAGGCTGCATGACCTGTTCGTCACGCATGAGGCGATGTCGCCGGGCGACTACAAGACACGCGGCGCCGGGCTCGCCATCCGCTACGGCTTCCATTCCTCGCCGTTCGGCACCGCCCTGATCATGGCCACCGAGCGCGGGCTTGCAGGCCTGGCCTTCAGCGACCCCGGCGAGGAACGCGCCGCCTTCGCCGACATGTCCAGCCGCTGGCCGAACGCCGTCTACGTCGAGGACATGACTGCTACCGGTCCCTATGCCGCCCGTATCTTCGACCCAACGTTGTGGCGCCCCGACCAGCCGCTGCATGTCGTCATGATCGGCACCGACTTCCAGGTTCGCGTCTGGGAGGCGCTGCTCAAGATCCCGATGGGTAAGGCCCGCACCTATTCCTCGATCGCGGCCAGCATCGGCGCACCGTCCGCCAGCCGTGCGGTCGGTGCGGCCAACGGCGCCAATCCGCTCTCTTTCGTGGTGCCTTGTCACCGCGCCATCGGTAAATCAGGCGACCTCACCGGCTATCACTGGGGCCTGACCCGCAAGCGCGCCATTCTGGGCTGGGAAGCCGGGCAGGTATCGTAATATCGATTTTTCTCGAAATTTTGAAGAAAAACATAGGTATATCGGCGTTATTAAGTATAAGCGCAATTTCCACTGTGGTTTCCGCCTTTGCAACCGAGAGCAACCTCCGGTTCCTGTAATTGTTATTTTAAGCCGTTATTTTAGGTAACTCTAAATTAACCACGATAAAGTGATGATGCCCTCATATTAATCCGGACGATCCGGCTTGATAGGAGGTCCCGATGACATTGTTTCGCGCCGCCTGCGGCGCAGCTCTGCTGGTTGCCAGCATCGACGAGGCCGCGTTGGCCGCGACGCAGAATGTCATCTTCAATGGCACGATCGCGCCCACCTGCACGCTTGTCGTTGCCACCAACGGCACGATGACGGCCAGTCCCGATCTCCAGTCCCTCAGTTCCCACAACAGCGGCGGCTCGGCTGGGACCGTGACGCTGACGACGACCGGAGGTGTGTCGCTCAGCGTCGATCCGGTCACCACCATGACGGTGCCATCGGCAGACAGCACGTCGACGACCTGGACGCCGACCTACTCCGCCACCGGCGCGCATGCCATCGTCGAGACCGGCTCGGCAACCAGCATCACCACACCCGGCGCCGATCTCGTCTCGGTTCACCTCGCCGGAATCAAAGGCGGCAGCAATCGCTTCGCCAACGGCAATTATCAGGCAACGGTAACGCTGCGCTGCGAATGACGCGCAGCGAAGGAGGGGTCGTTGAAACATGTTCGAATCCTGGCGACGGCACTGGCCATCGGATTGGCGCCCATTGCCGTCAAGGCACAATCGATGTCGCCGATGCGTGGCGAGATCAACAGCTTCACCGACGTCTTCGCGGTCCGCATCTTCCCTGCCAATCCCTACGACAGGAAGATCCGGGTCGAAATCCACGTCTACGATCAGGATTTTCAGCCGGTAGATGCCAGAATCTCTCCAAATGTCTTCCAGCTGGCTTCCCAGGCTTCCCGTTCTGTCCTTGTGGTCGTGCCCTTTGATGGCGCCGGCGAGCGTAAAGTGCGTATCTGTACCGAAAGCATTCCCTTTCCCAATCAACAAACGCAGATAAGGGCACAGATATGCGGAAAGTTCTTCGGGCGCCGCAAGTCCTGACACTGGCGCTCGCGGCTGCTTGGGCGGGTGCCTCGCCGGCCGGGGCCGAGGACGTCTATAACCTCAACCAGAATGAGAGCGGCTTCAACCTGCCCGGTGTCACCTTGCCTCAGGGCCAGGACGAGGTCCGTGCCGCGGACGGCACCACATGCCGTTCCGCCGTCTCCGGCTCCGGGGCCTATGTCGATCTCGGCGTTATCAGAGGCAACAGCCAGTCCGACAATGATGTCGCCACTTACGGCCGGGTGGTGATCCCGATCGGGCGTACGCCGAAGCGCGTCGATTGCAGCCGCCTCTACGAGCTTGAGGTCGAGCGCCTGCATCTGGAACTGAAACTTCTCAAAATGGGCCTCGGCGCCGACGGCCAGACGGCCAGCGTAGCCGCCACCGCTCCCGCAGCCGCATCACCGGGGTGGGCCAACGAAGGCTGGAGCATCAGGACCGGAAATGGCGATGGCAAGAAAAAGAAGAAGCAGTAGCCGCGCGCTGTTTGCGATGGCTGCACTTGCCGGTTCCTGCCTTCCGGTGCAGGCAGCGATCATCGGCACCTGCACCATCATGGTCGGGGCGTCCGGAACGATGAAGGCCAATCCCGCCATCAACATACTGGGCTCTAAACAGGCAGGCGGATCGAGCGCCAGCGCCACCGTGGTGGCAAGTTCCCTGTTGTGCTCGATACTTAACTTGCTTGACTGCTATTCGGTTTCGGCGCCGGCGCCTGCCGCATTCTCCTCCGCACCGAGCGGCGGCGGTACCAACGTGACCTTCGCTTCAGTCTTCCGCCTCGATGGCTCGGGGGTCGATGTCAACGGAAGTGTGCCGCAGAGGGTTGCCAACGGCACCCACGCGATGCAGGTCGACCTCACCGCCACCAAGTCGAGCGGCATCTTTCCCGCCGGCAACTATCAGGGCACGGTCACCGTGCGCTGCGAATAGGCCACAACGCCTCAAATCGGACTGGACCATGCGCGTGGTCTGGCAAGCCGCGGCCATACAGGTTAGCTTCCACGCAATCGGAACGATCTGCGTCCGCCCGGACGCACGAAGACGCTCCGACATTTTGAATCTGCGTTGCCAGGAGGCCCTGCTTGATTATCGTCATCGGCTCGATCAACCTCGACCTTATCGCCAAGGTCGACCGCTTGCCGAGCCCCGGCGAGACGGTGGGCGGCTCGGCTTTCACCACCGCACCCGGGGGCAAGGGCGCCAACCAGGCACTGGCCGCCGCACGCGCCGGCGCCTCGGTGCGCATGGTCGGCGCCGTCGGCAGGGACAGCTTCGCAGCCGAGGCACTGGCATTGCTGCGCGACGGCAAGGTCGACCTGTCCGGCGTTGCCGAGACTCACGCCTCGACCGGCACGGCACTGATCATGGTCGCCGACGACGGCGAGAACATCATCGCCGTGGTGCCGGGCGCCAACGCTTCCGTGGTACCAGGCGATCTCTCCAAGGCCTTTCTGAAAAAAGGCGACGTCGTGCTGCTGCAAAACGAGATTCCGCTGGCCACCGTCGATGCCGCCCTCGACCAGGCAAGGGCGGCCGGCGCCATCACCGTGCTCAACACGGCGCCTTTCCAGGGGCAGGCAGCCGGCTTTCTCGGCAAGGCGGACTATGTCGTCGCGAACGAAACCGAGTTCGACCTCTATGGCGAAGCGCTGTCGCTGCAAGGCCGCGACCGGGCGGCCCGTATGCGCGACTTTGCCGGAAAGACCGGCCGCACCGTCGTCGTCACGCTCGGCGGCGACGGCGTGATGGCGGCAACGCCGAGCGAATTCCTCACCGTTCCGGCACGCAAGATCACCCCTGTCGACACGGTCGGCGCCGGTGATACGTTCTGCGGCTATTTCGCCGCCAGCCTGTCGTCGGGCCTCACGCTCGAACAGGCGCTGGCGCGCGCTGGCGCGGCCGGTTCGCTGGCCTGCCTGAAGCCTGGCGCCCAACCGGCGATCCCGCTCGCCAAAGACGTCGATCAGGCGCTGCAGGAAACCCATTAAAATGCTGCGTCCTCAAACGAAACATGCCGTGCAGCCGGCAAGCGACATCTGCCGCCTGTCCGCGGTCGAACTCGCCGGCGCGATCCGGGAGAGAGAGCTTTCCGTGCGCGAGGTGGTGGCGGCATTCCTCGATCGCATCGAGGCGGTCAATCCGCTGGTCAACGCCATCGTCTCCTTGCGCGATCGCGCCGATATCCTGCGCGACGCCGATGCGGCCGATGCCAGCCTGTCGCGGGCCGAAGCGGCAGGTCCGCTCTTCGGCATGCCGATCGCCATCAAGGATCTCGCCTCGACGACGGGCCTTCGGACCTCCTTCGGCTCGCCGATCTTCGCCGATTTCGTGCCGCAGGAAGACGATTTCTTCGTCGAGCGCATTCGCAATGCCGGCGCCATCATCATCGGAAAGACCAACGTCCCCGAATTCGGGCTCGGCTCCAACACCTACAACGCCGTGTTCGGGCCGACGCTGAACGCCTTCGATCCGGCCCTGACCGCCGGCGGCTCGAGCGGCGGCGCGGCGGTGGCCCTGGCGCTCGACATGGTGCCCGTCGCCGATGGCAGCGACTTCGGCGGCTCGCTGCGCAACCCGGCCGCCTGGAACAATGTTTTTGGCTTCCGCCCGTCGCAAGGACTTGTTCCCGGCGGACATGATTTAGAGATCTTTCATGCGCAGATGGGCGTCGACGGGCCGATGGGCCGCAACGTCCGTGACATGGCACTGCTGCTCGATGTGCAGGCCGGTTACCACCCGCACGCGCCATTGTCCTACGAGAAACCCGGCTCGTTCCTCGAAGGGCTTGGAATACCGGCAACTGCTGGCCGCATCGCCTGGCTCGGTGACCTCGGCGGTCATCTGCCGGTCGAACCCGGCATCCTCGGACTGTGCGAGGCAGCACTTGGCCGCTTTGCGGATGCATCCTTCCCTAGCGAACCCCTGCTGCCGGATTTCGATTTCGAAGCGCTGTGGCAGGCCTTCGTGACGCTGCGCCAGGCCAGCAGCGGCTGTGCGCTCAAGACCCACTATGACGATCCCGCGAAGCGCCGCCTGCTCAAGCCGGAAGCCATCTGGGAAGTGGAGAACGCCATGCGGCTGACGGCGCCGCAGATCCGCGCCGCCTCCGTGACCCGTACATCCTGGCATCGCACGCTGCTGTCGATCTTCGACCGCTATGATCTCGTCGCGCTGCCGACCGCGCAGGTCTTCCCCTTCGATGTCGATACGCATTGGCCGCGTGAGGTCGCCGGACGCGCAATGGACAGCTATCACCGCTGGATGCAGGTTTCCGCCTTCGCGACCTTGGGCGGCTGCCCGGCGGCCAACGTGCCGGTCGGCTTCGACGATAGAGGGCGGCCGATGGGCATGCAGCTGATCGGCCGGCCACGCGGCGATCTTGCCGTGCTGAAGGCGGCGGCCGCTTATGAGGCGACGCTGCCGTGGCAAGCCGGCGCCTGAGCCGGATCCACTGGCCTGGTCCCCACGCTTCGCGCACCGGCTTGCAACGCTATCGCTGCTATGCATGATTATCATCGGTTGCGCCGCATCGGCGGCATTCCTGGGGAAAAGTCATGTCGCTCGAACTCTACGCCGCCTATGTCCTGGCTTGCATCGTCATCATCCTGGTGCCCGGCCCAACGGTCACGCTGATCATCGCCAACAGCATTCGCCATGGCTCCCGCGCCGGCCTCGCCAATGTCGCCGGCACGCAGGCCGGGCTTGCCGTGATGATCGCCATCGTCGGCATCGGCCTCAACACGCTGATCGCAGGCATGGGCCACTGGTTCGAGTGGGTCAGGCTGATCGGCGCCGCCTATCTGATCTGGATGGGTGTGCAGATGTTCCGTTCCAAGGGCACGTTGAATCCCGATGGAACAGCGAGAAAGCCACGCGGCGGCTTCTTCCTGCAGGGCTTGCTGGTGGCGCTCAGCAATCCCAAGACGCTGATTTTCTTCGGCGCCTTCTTTCCGCAGTTCATTTCGCCGCAAGGCAATTATTCGCTGCAGATCGCCATCATGGGCCTGACCGCGATGATCTTCGCCGCTTTTTCTGATTCGACCTACGCGCTGGCCGCCGGCCGCGCCGGGCGCCTGCTGTCGGCCGGCCGCATCAAACTCCTGTCGAGGATCAGCGGCAGCTTCATGGTCGGCGGCGGTCTGTGGCTGGCGTTTTCTAAGGCGAAGTAACAGCTCGCCGAGAGCCGGGACGAAAAGAGTTGCAGCGCCTTGGAATGGCAACAGATTGAAAGTGTGCTCTCTCACCACCACATGAATATGTGTTGAGGGACTCATGTCTGTCTTTTGGACTTGGAATGGTTTGAAGAGGAACGCGCCTGGCGTGATACTCTTTATCGGTGCTTTGCGATTATGATCATGTCGGCGGCAAATAAATGGGCCAACGACGCCAGCCCGATCCGATCGGTCGACACATTCGAAGCAAACGTCGAAAGTGTCCAGTTGGACCATGGCCGCGGCATATATCTGGTTTCTATCGAGAACGGTTCGTCTGTCCTTATCGATGACGGTCGCCCGCATCTGATCGGCTCGCGCACAAGCATTGAACGCGTCACGCGCGACAATGGCTTCGTTTTCTACCGATTCGTGAATTGAACCATGGCGACAGCATTTTCTCTCAAAAACCGCCTGCTTCTGTTTCAGGCAGAATACCGCGATGCGGTTATTGGTGTCACTTTCTTCTGCACACTGCCTCTGGCGGCGCTGATCCCAATTGCGATGAAACAGGACAATCCGGTTGTGGCAACTCAGCGTGTGATGGGCACCGTCGAGTATGTCAGGTTAATGCCCATCAATCCGAAGATGGCCGCCGGGCGTGGGCTGTATTACACATACGACGTCCGCCTTGATGGCAGCAACGCGGTGACATCCATCGACGATGAAGTGGGGATGCCGCACCTCGTCGGTTCGGTCATCCCCATCGAGCGGCAACATCATAAGCGCGGCGGAGACACCTTTCGGTTTCTCAATCGGTGAAGACGCGTGCTCACAAGTTCAGTTCTGTTCTGACGATCAGTTAAGCCGCCCCAGCCTCTCCAGCAGCAATGCGAAAAATCCGTCATGGTCGATGTCGCGCATCACCATGGCGTTCTTTGGCCGCTTGGTGACGCCCCACCAGTCGATCACTGTCATGCCCATGGTCAGTTCCGAGGCGGTTTCCACGCTGACGTTGCAGTTGCGGCCCTTGAACAGGTCAGGCTTCAACAGATAGGCGATGACGCAGGGGTCGTGCAGCGGGCCGCCGTCGGTGCCGTATTTCTCCTCGTCGAAGCGCTCGAAGAATTCCAGCATCTCGGCGGTGGCGGTGCCGACCTTGGTGCCGAGCGCGCGGAAGGTTTGCGTGCGCTTGGCGGTGGTCAGCGCCTTATGGGTGACGTCGAGGGGCATCATCACGATCGGAATACCGGATTTGAACACGACATCGGCGGCCTGCGGATCGACATAGATGTTGAATTCGGCGGTCGGGGTGACATTGCCGCCCTCGAAGAAGCCGCCGCCCATCAGCACGATCTCCTTGATGCGCGGTGCGATGCGCGGCTCGCGGATCAGCGCCAGCGCAATGTTGGTGAGCGGGCCGAGCGCACAAAGCGTGATCGTGCCGCTTTCTTCGCTCATCAGCGTCTCGACGATGAAATCGACCGCGTACTGGTCCTGCAGTTTCATCGTCGGTTCTGGCAATTGCGGTCCGTTGAGACCGGTCTTGCCATGCACTTCCTCCGCGGTGACCAGTTCGCGCATCAGGGGCCGGATGGCGCCGGCATAGACCTTGATGTCCGGACGGCCAGCCAACTCGCAGATCTTGCGGGCATTCTTTTCGGTAAGCTTCAGCGGCACGTTTCCGGCAACGGCTGATATGCCGACGATCTCCAGTTCGGAGCTGCCGAGCGCCAGCAATATGGCGACGGCATCATCCTGACCGGGATCCGTGTCGATGATGATCTTGCGTGATTGGGGCATTTCAATTCCTTGTTTGGCGAGGTCGTGGGCTTGAACCGATCCGATCGAAACATCCAAATGACGCCGAAGCGGTCGCGAGCTGCCATGTCGAACCGCTCGACCGGGGAAGACAATCCCCGACCTGCGCGCTTCTCCTTGCATCTGCTCGCCGTTTCAAGCGCCATGTCGGTCATTCCTGTGAGTCCACGCCTGGTCTTTTTGGGCGGGTCTGTTGACGGCTTGAACTTGGTCGCGGGGCGGACCATATCAAGGCCATCGGGAAAAATGCCATCTGGGTTTTTCCACTTTATGTCGCTCTTGAGAGGACAGTGTAACATGAGCCGAATGACGCCCTTTTCCAGCCCGCTTCTCCTTGGTTTCGACGCCATGGAAAAGACCCTGGAACGCCTGGCGAAATCCGGCGACAGCTACCCTCCCTACAACATCGAACGCCTCAGCGGCGCCGACGGCAAGACCGAAAGGTTGCGCATTACATTGGCGGTCGCCGGTTTCGCCGAAAGCGATCTCGATGTCACCACGGAGGAAAACCAGTTGGTCGTGCGCGGCCGTCAGACCGACGACACCGAGCGCGAATTTCTTCATCGCGGCATCGCCGCGCGCCAGTTCCAGCGCTGTTTCGTGCTGGCCGACGGCATGCGGGTGATCGCGGCGGAGTTGAAGAACGGTCTTTTGTCGATCGACCTCGATCGGCCGGAGTCCGAACGGCTGGTACGGAAAATAAACATATCGGTGAAAGACTGATCTTTACCACTGCATCGGCCGGAAATCGGCTCCGACTTTCCGAAAGCACGATGCAGCAAATTGAAATGGCTCTCATGCGGGATGGCCTTGAGCGGCGTCCTCGCGCCAAGGAGGCTTTGAAATGACCAGAACTGAAAACATCACCATGACCAATGGCGAATTCGCTCATCTCGGCGAAGGCTCGGTCGCTTATCTCAGAAAGGTCTCGAGCGACGAATTGCTCGGCCGTTTCCCCAATCTCGGCGAAATCGCCCCCGGCATGGAACTGTGGGCCTTGTTTGCCGCCAATGGCCAGCCGATCCTGCTTTCCGATGCGCGTGACCGCGCTCTGGCCGGCGCCATGGAAAACGACCTGACCACCGTCGCCATTCATTGACAGCGATTCCGGCTGAAACGGAAAGGGCCGCCCATGGCGGCCCTTTAGCGATATCATTCTCGAAATTCAGGCCGCGTGCGAAGCCTGGGTGTCCGACAAAAGCGCGTGGATAGCGGCGGCGTCGCGCGTACCCCTGATCTTGGCCACCGTGTCGGCATCGCGCAGGACCCGCGCGATGCGCGACAGTGCCTTGAGGTGGTCGGCGCCCGCCCCTTCCGGCGCCAGCAGCAGAAACACCAGATCGACGGGCTGATCGTCCAGCGATTCGAAATCGACAGGCGTCTCCAGCCGGGCGAAAACACCTGCGATGCGCTTCACGCCGGCCAGCTTGCCGTGCGGAATGGCGATGCCGTTGCCGACGCCGGTCGAACCCAGGCGCTCACGCTGCAGGATGGTGTCGAACACCTCCCGCTCCGGAATGCCGGAAATCGCCGCTGCCCGTTCGGACAGCAGTTGCAGCAGCTGCTTCTTGGAGTTCGCCTTCAACGCCGGCAGTATCGCCGGAACGTTGATAAGATCGCTCAGATCCATGCTAGAAAATCCCTTGTTCGCCTGCCGTCACCAGTCCCCACCCCTCGTGCGGCCGGCTCTTATTGCCGTGCGACCCTTGTCGTCACCGTGCGACCTTTGTCGTCACGCTTGCGCGACCTTGGTCGTCGACGGGTCGATCCAGCCGATATTTCCATCGGGTCGGCGATAGACGATGTTGAGATGGTCGGTTCCCGCATTGCGGAAGACAAAGACCGGGCTGTCCTTGGTGTCGAGCTCTATGACCGCCGATGCCACCGACATGGTCTTCAGCGTCATGGTTGATTCGGCGACGATGGCGGGCGCGAAATTCTCCGGAATGTCCTCGTCGTCATCGGCAAGCGGCGCCATCACCGTGTAGGCGATGTCGGTCGGCAGGCCGTTGGCGGCGCCCGAATTGTGCGATTTCAGCCTGCGCTTGTAGCGCCTCAGGCGGGTTTCCAGACGGTCCGCCGCCGCCTCGAAGGCAAGCGTCGGATCCTGGGCATCGCCGGTGGCCTGCAGCGAAGCGCCGGAATCCAGCCGGATCATGCAGTCCGCCGAATAGCGCGAGCCCGATTTGATGACCGTGACATGTCCGGCAAAGCCGCGATCGAAATATTTGCCGATCGCTTCGCCGACGCGATCATTGATGCGTGTCCGAAACGCATCGCCGATGTCCATGTGTTTTCCCGATATGCGCAGATTCATCTGAAAACTGACCTTCCTTGCTCAGGCTTCAAACTGGCCCGAGTTTATACTCGTGATCCGTGCGCACAAGCTTTGCGGCGTCACTTGCGCCGATTTTAAATCCAAACTTTCCGGTTGATCACAAGCCGCCCTTTGACCGTCCCGAGGCCAACGTCGTGACGGACCATCCGCATGCAGGCTTCTAGCCCTTCTCATGCGGGCGGGCTTCTAGCCACTTCACCGCGGCTTGTCAATGAAGTGCCGGCCTGTGGAAATCGACCCGCCTCAGCGCCCGGCGCTGGCCATCGCCCGTTTCTCGCGTCGGCGCTGCACCGAAGAGGGGATATTCATGCCTTCCCGGTACTTGGCGACCGTACGCCTTGCAATGTCGACGCCATTTTCACGCAACATGTCGACGATTGCGTCGTCGGAAAGCACGTCGACGGGTTTTTCCTCGTCGATCAACTGCCTGATGCGGTCACGCACCGCTTCCGAGGAATGCGCATCGCCGCCGCCCGACGCGGCGATCGAGGCGGTGAAGAAGTAGCGAAGCTCGAACACGCCGCGCGGCGTCAGCATGTACTTGTTGGCTGTGACCCGGCTGACCGTCGATTCGTGCATGCCGATGGCGTCGGCCACCGTGCGCAGATTGAGCGGCTTCAGCTGCCGCACGCCATGGACGAGGAAGGCATCCTGCTGGCGAACGATTTCCGAGGCGACCTTGAGGATGGTCTTTGCCCGCTGGTCGAGGCTGCGCGTCAGCCAGTTTGCATTCTGCAGGCATTCGGCCAGAAAATCCTTTTCCGCCTGGTTCTTGGCCTGCGGTGAGACCTGGGCGAAATAGATATGGTCGACCAAGACCCGCGGCAGCGTTTCGGCATTGAGTTCGACCGTCCAGCTGCCGTCATTGGCCGCGCGCACCTCGACATCGGCGACGATCGCGTCGCTGGCGCCGCCCGAAAACGCCATGCCCGGCCGGGGATCGAGCGCCCGGATCTCCGCCAGCATGTCGAGCAGATCCTCCTCGTCGACACCGCATATCCGTTTCAATGCATGAAAATCACGTCGTGCCAGGAGTTCGAGATTGGCGACCAGCGCCTTCATCGCCGGATCGAGCCGGTTGCGCACCGCAAGTTGCAGCGACAGGCATTCGGCCAGGTCGCGGGCAAACAGGCCAGCCGGCTCGAAGGTCTGACACACCGCCAGCACCTTCGCCACGGCAGCGGCATCCGCACCGAGACGAGCGGCGATCTCGGCCAGGTCGGCACGCAGATAGCCGGTCTCGTCAAGGCCGTCGGCGAGTTCGGCGGCGATCAGCCGTGCAGCCGGGTCAGTGAAGGCTAGTGCCACCTGTTCACCGACATGGTCGCGCAGCGTGATCGCAGCAGTCGCCATATCGCCCGCATCAAACCACTCGGATGAGGAACCCGCGCCATTGCCCGAAGCCGATTTCCATTGTGCCGTCAGGTCGGGACCGAGCCGCTCGCTGGTGCCCGGGTCGTCGGGGAACAGGTTTTCCAGCGACGTGTCGAGCTTGTCCGAGATCGCCTCGGCGCTCCACTGCGTCTCGTTTTCGAACCAGTCGCCTTCGGCGGTGGCTTGCGGCTCCGCCTCGATCTTCTGCGCCTGGTCGCTGGCGGCATCGTCCTGCGGCTCGGCGCGCTCCAGCAGCGGATTGCGCTCGATTTCATCGTCGATGAAATGCTCAAGCTCGACATGGGTGAACTGCAGCAGCCGAATCGACTGCATCAGCTGCGGCGTCATCACCAGCGACTGCGATTGTCGTAGCTGTAGTTTGGCCGCCAACGCCATGGTTCGGTTTCAAACGCCTCGTCTACGCATCCCGACTTCCGGGCAAGAATTTTGCAGCCGGCCATAAAACTGGCCCGGCTTTTGCTTGTCAAGGCAATTGGTAGCAAAACGCGCTTACCGGAGCGTTATCCCGGAGCAAAATCGAGAAAAAAGCGCCGCGCGAACCGTAAAAATCGTGTCAGGAAACAAATTTCACGCTCAGAGCAATTCCAGGAAAAGTGAGAGACGGCTTTCCCGGGAAAAGCGCATGGCGCTTTCCCTTGGGAATTGCGTCAAGACGAAAAGACGGAGTGGATTGGCGTTTTCCGTGAAACGACGAACCGTTCAGAGCGTAAAACCCTCGCCGAGGTAAAGTCGCCGCACATCGGGGTTTGCCACCACCTCGTCGGCCCTTCCATGGGTCAGCACTTGGCCGGCATGGATGATGTAGGCGCGGTCGATGAGGCCGAGCGTTTCGCGCACATTGTGATCGGTGATGAGGACGCCGATGCCGCGCGCCGTCAGGTGGCGCACCAGTTGCTGGATATCGGCGACGGCGATCGGATCGATGCCTGCGAAAGGCTCGTCGAGCAGCATGTAAGCCGGACGCGTCGCCAGCGCTCGCGCGATTTCCAGGCGTCGCCGCTCGCCGCCCGAAAGCGACATGGATGGCGCCTTGCGCAGATGGCTGATGTGGAATTCCTCGAGCAGTTCGTCGAGATTGCGATCGCGCACCTTGCGGTCCTTTTCGACCACTTCCAGCACCGCGCGGATATTCTGCTCGACATTGAGGCCGCGGAAGATCGACGCTTCCTGCGGCAGATAGCCGATGCCGAGGCGTGCGCGACGGTACATCGGCATCGACGTGACATCGAAGCCGTCGATCTCGATCGTGCCTTCATCCACCGGCACGAGGCCGGTAACCATGTAGAAACAGGTCGTCTTGCCGGCGCCGTTGGGGCCGAGCAGCCCAACGGCCTCGCCAGCGCGCACGCCGATGGTGACGCCGCTGACGACCTTGCGGCCCTTGTAGCTCTTGGTCAGCCCCTTGGCGATCAGGGTTCCCTTGAACTTTCCCGCATCGACGGTCACCGTGGCCGGCGCCGAAAGCTTGCCGGCGGCCCGTCCCGGAAGACGCGCCGTCAGCGACGACAGGCTGGCCATCAGGGGTTCGTCGCTCCCGATTTCGGCGGCGGGGTGATCGACATCTGGACGCGTTGCCCAGCGCATGGATCCACCTGAGCCAGCCCGCTTTTCATCTGCACGGTAAGCTTGCAGCCCACCAGAACGTTGTCGTTTTGCGACAGAACGACCTTTTTGCCCGAAAGCACCAGCACCTGGCTCTTCATATCGAAGCTGCCTTGATCGCCTGTCGCGACCTGCGCATCCGACTTGATGTAAACCTTGTCGGAGATCTCCAGGTGATCGATGTTGGCCGAGCCCGTCATCGCCGCACCCGCGGCCTCCGTGCCCTTGGCAGCGGCGTTGGGGTCCTTGACGTAATAGACCGTCATCTTGCCGGCCTTCATCAATGTCGGCCCCTGGACGACGCTGACATTGCCCGTGAAGATGGCGACACTGTCGGCCTGGCGGACTTCCAGCTTGTCGCTCTCGATCTGAATCGGCTTGTCGCCGGACAGTTTGAGGCCTGATTGACTGGTCGTCTGCGCCCATGACGGCACGAGTCCGAGCAGCAGCAACGCTGAAGTTGCAGCCGCGAGCCGCGTCGAACTACTGAGCCGCATTGGTCTCTCCGCTGTTTCCCTGTGCCGCCTTCAAGGCGGAGGAATCGATGTTGACGCGCACTTTGTTCTCGAAAACCAGAACCTTGCCATTGTCCTGGACCGACATCGTATCCGCTGTGATCCGCGACCCGCCACGGCTGACATCGACGGGATCTCCCGTCTTCATAGTGCCTTTGCCCATGTCGAGGAAGACCGATTTGAACTTGGCCTGCATGCCGTCGGTCGTGGTGATCGTCACGTCGCTGGTCAAGTTCATCGTATTGCCGTCGCGATCGTAGGTGCCGTGCGAGGCCTTGACCGCCGCCACATTGTCGGGCGCGATCGGCACCTTGGCGTCGATGCCTTCCAGCTCGATGATACCTTGCGTGCTGACATCCTGAATGGCACGCAGCGCCGTCATCGAATAAGGCTGCTTCTGCTTGGTGAAACCGTTGAGCTTGGGATTGGCCATCACCAGCTTGCCGTTGGAAAAGGCGGTGCCTTCCGCCTGAACCTTCACGGCGACGGGTGCGGCGAGATAGGAATAGACCGGGAAAGCGACCGCTATCAGGGCCGCGGCCACCGGCACGGCAAATTTGAGAACGCGCACGCGGCGCGAATGACGCTGTGCACGGTCGAAAGCGTCGCCGCGCGTCCGGCCGTCCGCCGGGGGAGCCAACACCGCCTCGGCGTTGGTCGGTTCAATCGGTCGCGCTAACATTCACTGCTTTCTTCTAACCCTGCCCACCCTTGAGCACCGCCTATAGGTGGGACGCCGGCGCTTTCAAGCAAGCACAAGCCCACGAAAACTGCAAAAATGTGACAGCCGCCTTTGTACAGACGAAAACGAGGTCCGCACAACTGCGTGTTCTCCATAGCAGAAACAGACACGCGGCGTAAAATTTATCCGCCGTCGGTCTCGTCGCCGACCTGGGGCGATTGCACAAACATGTGAGCAGACCAATACTTGTAGAGCGCCTAGCCGAGGCTGACCGACTGTCGACGGGGATGGCTACCTCACGTCCAGGTGCTGACTTGTCTCGCCATACGCAAAAGAGAACTGCTTCCAGATGGGAGGATCATGGTCTAAAAGCGTCTCTTCCCGCCGACTGAAAGGCTGACCATGGCACTGAGAGCCGACGACCTGATCGACCGCCGCCGTTTGCGGCGCAAGCTGACATTCTGGCGCGTCGTCGCCATAGGCATCGTAGCCCTTGGGGTGATTGCGCTTTCAACCTGGTTCTATGGCGACGATTTCGGCGGCTCGACGGTCGACCATATTGCCAAGGTCAAGATCGAAGGCACGATCACCGAGGACGAGGAACTGATCAAGCGGCTGGAAACCATCCGTCTTTCATCGAAGGTGAAAGGCGTGATCCTGTCGATCGATTCGCCTGGCGGCACCACCGTCGGTGGTGAATCGATCTATGAAGAAGTGCGCAAGCTGGCCGCCGACAAGCCGGTGGTGGCGGAAGTCGGCACGCTCGCCGCATCGGCGGGCTATATGATCGCCAGTGCCGCCGATCACATCGTTGCCCGCAAGACCTCTATCGTCGGCTCGATCGGCGTGCTGATCCAGTATCCCGACGTCAGCGGCCTGATGGACAAACTCGGCGTCAAGCTGGAGGAGGTGAAATCCTCGCCGCTGAAGGCCGCACCCTCTCCCTTCAAGCCGACCAATGACGACGAACGCGCCATGGTCCGCAAGCTCATCCTCGACAGTTATAACTGGTTCGTCGACATCGTCGCCGAACGCCGCAAGATGACCCGCGAACAAGCGCTGGCGCTTGCCGACGGCTCGATATTCACCGGGCGCCAGGGCGTTGCCAACGGGCTGATCGACGCCGTCGGCGGCGAGGCCGTAGCGGTCGACTGGCTGGCCACCAAGGGCGTCGATGCCAAGCTCAAGGTCATCGAGTGGGAGGATACCGAACGGCGCGGCGGCTTCCTGTTCTCAAAAGCGATGGCGCAAACCATCGGCAGTGCGCTCGGCCTGCCCGCCTACAGTGGCGACGTCATCCATGAACTCGGAGCCGACCGCTTGTTTCTTGACGGTCTCGTTTCCGTCTGGCACCCTTGAGATGCCGTTTGGGGCAAGTGAAAAAAGCAAATAAAATCATCCTCATAAATTTGACCGCACTGCTTTCACGGGGACCCGTCTCATGATCAAGTCCGAACTTGTGCAGATTATTGCCACGCGCAATCCGCATCTTTTCCTGCGCGACGTCGAAAACATCGTCGGCGCCATCTTCGATGAAATCACCGACGCCCTTGCCGAAGGCAACCGGGTCGAGTTGCGTGGCTTCGGCGCTTTTTCGGTGAAAAATCGTCCCGCCCGCACCGGCCGCAATCCGCGCACCGGCGAATCCGTCGAGGTCGAGGAGAAATGGGTGCCGTTCTTCAAGACCGGCAAGGAACTGCGTGAAAGGCTGAACGGCGGCAAGTAGGCGCGACGTCAGCGCCTGACGGCCTTTCGGACAGGCCAGCTTCCGACGGAAAACATCATGTTCAATCGCTTCATCCTCATCGCGATCTTCGTGCCCCTGGCGGTCATCCTGATCGCACTCGCCGTTGCCAACCGCGAACTGGTCGCCTTCACGCTGGATCCGTTCAACCCCGGCAATCCGAAGCTGACCCTGACCTTGCCGCTGTTCATCTTCCTGTTCCTGGCACTCGCCATCGGCATGATCGTCGGCAGCCTGGCAACCTGGGTCAAGCAGGGCCGCTATCGCAAGCTGGCGCGCCAGCGCGGCGTCGAAGCCGAGAACCTGCGCCAGGCGGTCAGTCGTGCGCCGGCGGTACCGCAAAGCCCGGTCCAGGGATCGGCCCAGGGGGTGGCCCAAGGGTCCGCGTTGCCGAAGCCGACCGCTTGAGCCGCCCGTCGGCGGTTTTGTCCCCACGGAGTTTTACATGCTGACCATTTCGGCCGCAGAGGTCGACCATGCCCTGAGCTTTCCCGGATTGGTCGAGACGCTGCGCACGGCGTTCCGCGACGGTGCGGTGCAGCCGGTCAGGCATCATCATACGATCGAGCGGCCAGATGGTGCCGCCTCCACACTGCTTTTGATGCCGGCCTGGACCGATCTCAACGCGGCGGGCACATCGGCCGGCGGTCACATAGGCGTCAAGATCGTCACCGTGTCCCCCGACAACAATGCCATCGGCAAGCCGGCGGTGATGGGGCTCTATCTCCTGCTCAATGGCGCCACCGGCGAACCTGAGGCCTTGATCGACGGCCAGCGGCTGACACAGTGGCGCACCGCCTGTGCTTCGGCGCTTGCGGCCTCCTATCTCGCCCGCGACGATGCCTCGCGGCTGCTGGTGGTCGGCGCCGGCGCGCTGTCGCCCTTCCTCGCCAAGGCGCACTCGGCCGTACGGCCGATCAAGACCATCCGCATCTGGAACCGCACCCCGGCCAATGCCGAGAAGGTCGCGGCCGATCTGCGCGCCGAGGGTTTTGCAGCCAGCGCGGCGAGCGATCTCGATGCCGAGCTTGGGCAGGCCGACATCGTCTCCTCGGCGACGATCACGCCGACGCCGCTGATCAAGGGTGCGCTGTTGCAGCCGGGAACCCATGTCGACCTGGTCGGAGGCTTTACGCCGACGATGCGCGAGAGCGACGACGACGCGATCAGGCTCGCCCGCGTCTATGTCGACACCCGCGCCGGCGCCACCAAGGAAGCCGGCGACATCGTCCAGCCGCTGGCCTCCGGCGTGCTGAAGCCGGAAACCATCGTCGCCGATCTGCACGAATTGGCGCGCGGCCAGAAGAAGGGTCGCGAGAGCGCCGGTGAGATCACGCTGTTCAAGTCGGTCGGCGCAGCGCTCGAGGATCTTGCCGCCGGCATTGCCGTCTACAAGGCGCTCACGGCCTAGTTCGCCGGTACAGCCATTTTGGCGCTCATCGCGTCGGCGATCACACGAAAATCGTGATCCCCGATTTCGAAAAGGCCAAAGCGAAGCTGATAACCCCAGTTCGACTTGGCCATGGTGAAGTCCAGCCTGTCGAGCAGCGGCTTGATCGGCGCTTCCTCGGCCTTGGCCCACGCCACATCGCGGCGGAAGGGTGTGAAGCCGGCGCCCATATCGCCCTGATAGGGCTCGCCTTCCCGCACGATGCCGATCGCGGTGAAGGCCCGCAGGCCATCTTTCTCGCCCAAAAGAGTGTTCGGCGAGTAGTAGACGATGCCATCGCCTGGCTTGACGCGACGCAGCGGTGCCGCCTTGCCGTGGTTGACCTGCATGAAGCCGGCTGCGCGACCCCGCCGGACATGTTCGGCCGACGCCACGGCGATCCAGTACGCGCTCATTTCTGGTTACCATTGGCCTGTTCGCCATCGGACAGCCAATAGACGCGCAGGCGATGATTGTCGGGATCGAGCGCGACAAAAGTACGGCCGAAATCCATGTCGGTCGGGGTCTGCAGAATTGTCAGCCCGCGCCCGGACCAGTCGGCATGGGCGGCATCGACCGCGTCGGGCGTATCCATCGCAAACACGATTTCGGCGCCACCGCCTGACGTGGCAGCTGCCGGCTCCACCGTATGGCGCGACCACAGGCCGAACTTGAAGCCGGCATCGAGCACGAACAGCACGAAGGTCGGCGAACTTTCGACCGGCTCACGGCCGAGCAGCGCGCTGTAGAAGGCGCCGCTCTCAAGCGGCTGGTCGACATAGAGGATGATGAAATTCGGGGTGGCCATATCTGCTCTCCAAGGTTCGGTGCTTCGACTTGGCGACCATAAGATGAGCTACTGTCAGATCATGGCAGCAGTCATCTCGAACCACGCGGCTTGTCGAGCGTTGCCCGCCACTCCTTGAGCAGCGCCTGGCGACGGCGCGGATAGCGCGTGTTTGTCGCTTGGAGCTCGGCGATGCGATCGGCGCGAAAATGCCGGAAATCGTGCCGCATCTCGCACCACGCCACCACCACCCGCACCTTGTCGAAGAAGCCCAGCGCAAATGGCCACACGACACACTCGGACGCAGCGCCGCCGGCGTCGCGGTAGAGAAAGCCAAGCTTGCGCTCGTTGCGGATGGCCTGCCGCACCAGACCAAGATCGATGCTTTCGATGACTGCGGCGGGAGGGCCGACCAGCAGTGTGCTCGAGTCGAGATCCTCGCGCAGATCGTCCGGCAGGACAGCCGCGATCTTGGCCAACGCGTTGGCAGCGGCGGCCGAGAGACGCTGGTCCGGCTGCTTGGCGACCCAGCGCGAGCCGAGCACGATGGCTTCGATCTCCTCGTCGCTGAACATCAGCGGCGGCAGCATGAAGCCGGGCTTGAGCACATAACCGACACCCGCCTCGCCCTCGATCGGCGCGCCCTGGCCCTGCAGCGTGGCGATGTCGCGGTAGAGTGTGGCGAATCGAAATCCCGAGTTCATCGGCCAGCGCCTGTCCGCTCACGGGCCGGCGATGCCGGCGCAGGCACTGGATCAGGTCGAGCAGGCGTTCGGAGCGGGACATCCGGTAGATTTGCCTGTTTCTTTGACATTGGTCCATCGCGGCCAACCTGAACCGGAGAGGCCGACCTGTCGGACTTGGTTGCGAAGCCGGTTGCCCTATGTCAAAAGCGGCCACGCCGTTCGGAGTTGCCCCCGCTTGAAGTCTTTTCGCGACAAACGCCGCGACAACCGTCCACATCCATCCGCGAAGGGTGCGGCGGACGTGTCACGTCCGCGTCCCGGCCAGGCTCCCGCCAGACCGGAAGCGCCACCGCGCGAGCGCCATGAGGCGAAGACGGAAAGTCGTTCCGAACCGAACTCGGCGCCGCGCATCCTGGCCCGCCGCGAAGGCGCTCTGCCCGCCGAACATCTTCCCGTGATCCTGGAAGTGGCGCCCAATGCCGATTATGCGCTGCTCGACAGCGGCACCGGCCAAAAGCTCGAACAATATGGCCCCTACCGTATCGTGCGGCCCGAGGGCCAGGCGATCTGGCAAAAGGCCTTGCCGACAAAGGAATGGGAGCGCGCCGACGCCGTCTTCACCGGCGACACCGACGAGGAGGGTATCGGCCGCTGGCGTTTTCCCAAGCTGCCGCTCGGCGAGACCTGGCCGATGAAGCATGACGGCATCGACTATCTCGGCCGTTTCACCTCGTTTCGTCATGTCGGCGTCTTTCCCGAGCAGGCCTCCCATTGGGATCACATGGCCGGGCTGATCGCGGCGGCGAAGCGGCCGGTCAAGGTGCTGAACCTGTTCGGCTATACCGGTCTCGCCTCATTGGTGGCGGCTCGCGCCGGCGCCGAGGTCACCCATGTCGATGCCTCGAAGAAAGCGATCGGCTGGGCCCGTGAAAACCAGGAGATGGCCGGCCTCGGCAGCAAGCCGATCCGCTGGATCGTCGACGACGCGGTCAAATTCGCCGAGCGCGAGGAGCGCCGCGGCAGCCGCTACGACATCATCCTGTTCGACCCGCCGGCCTATGGCCGTGGCCCCAAGGGCGAGGTCTGGCAATTGTTCGAGGACCTGCCCGATTTGACCGATCTCTGCCGGGCGATCCTGACGCCGAAGCCGCTTGCCGTGGTGCTGACCGCCTATTCGATCCGCGCCTCCTTCTTCGCCATCCACGCCCTGATGCGCGATACCTTTGCCGGCATGGGCGGCAAGATTGAATCGGGTGAGCTGATCATCCGTGAAAAGTCCGCCGGCCGGGCGCTCTCGACTTCATTGTTTTCGCGTTGGGTGGCTGAATGAACGAGCGGCATGCAGGCGCACCTGGCCAGGTGAAGGAGGTCACCAGCCTCGCCAATCCGCTGGTCAAGGACATCAAGGCGCTCGCTCAGAAGAAATTCCGCGACCAGCAGAACGCCTTCATGGCCGAAGGGTTGAAGCTGGTTATCGATGCGCTCGATCTCGGCTGGCAGATCAGGACATTGGTTTTCGCCAAGGCCGGGCGTGGCAACGCGGCGGTGGAGAAGGTGGCCGCACGCACGGTTGCCGCCGGCGGCATGGTGCTCGAAGTGTCGGAAAAGGTGCTGGTGGCCATCACCCGTCGCGACAATCCCCAAATGGTGGTGGGCGTCTTTTCCCAAAAATTCCTCGCCTTGAAGGATGTCCGCGCCGACAATGGCGACGTCTGGGTGGCGCTCGACCGGGTGCGCGACCCCGGCAATCTCGGCACCGTCATCCGCACCGTCGATGCCGTCGGCGCCAAAGGCGTCATCCTGGTCGGCGATACCACTGATCCGTTCTCCGTGGAAACGGTGCGCGCCACCATGGGTTCGATCTTTGCCGTGCCGGTGGCCAAGGCGACAACCGAGGCTTTCCTTGCCTGGCGAGGCGGCTTCTCAGGGCTCGTCGCTGGCACCCACCTGAAAGGCGCCGTCGACTACCGCTCGGTCGATTTTTCACGCGGGCCCGTGCTGCTGATGATGGGCAACGAGCAGCAGGGACTGCCCGAAAGCCTGGCTGCGAGCTGCGACAGGCTGCTCAGGATTCCGCAAGCCGGTCGTGCCGATTCGCTCAATCTGGCCGTTGCCACCGGCATCATGCTGTTCGAGATTCGGCGCGGCGCGCTCAAGCTCGAGCCAATCCTGGACCAGCAATGAAGGTTGCCCGCCCGTGAGATCATGGTCTCCCTACGCACTGCTCGTCGTCGCGGCCATCGCGCTCGACCAGTGGATAAAATACCTGGTCGAGGCCGATCTGCCTTTTCAGGAGAAGGTTGATCTGCTGCCCTTCCTGGCGCTGTTCCGCACCTACAACACCGGCATCGCCTTCTCGATGTTCTCGTCCTTCGGCGACACCGGGTTGATCGTCATCTCGCTTGTCGTCGTTGCCTTCGTGCTGTTTCTGGCGACGCGGATCGCGCCGTCCCAGATCCTTGCCCGCACCGGCTTTGCGCTGATCGTCGGTGGCGCTCTGGGCAATCTGATCGACCGCGCCGTCTACGGCCACGTCATCGACTACATCCTGTTCCACACGCCGGTGTGGTCCTTCGCCGTCTTCAACCTTGCCGACGCCTTCATTTCGGTGGGCGCGGCACTGGTCGTCTTCGACGAGCTGTTCGGCTGGGGACGCGAACCCAAAGCCAGGCCTTCCAAGGATTGACCCCGTGCGGCCATCGCCGCACAGTTCATGTCGCCAAACAAGATCTCGGAGAAAGACATGTCCGAAACCTTCAAAGCCATCCTCGTTTCGCGTGACGCCGAGAAAAAGCAGTCGGTCAACGTAACCGATCTCACCGAGGCCGACCTGATGGAAGGCGATGTCACCGTCGCGATCGAGGCAACGACGGTGAACTACAAGGATGGCCTGGCGATCACGGGCAAGGCGCCGGTGATCCGCCACTGGCCGCTGGTGCCGGGCATCGATTTCGCCGGCACCGTCGTCTCGTCCTCGCATCCCGACTGGCGCACCGGAGACAAGGTCATTCTGAACGGCTGGGGCGTCGGCGAAACCCATTTCGGCGCCTATGCAGGCCGTGCCCGCGTCAAGGGCGACTGGCTGGTGCCGCTGCCGCAAGGCATCAGCCCGCATGACGCGATGGCCGTCGGCACCGCAGGCTACACCGCCATGCTCTGCGTCATGGCCCTGGAACGGCACGGCATCCTGCCCGATCGCGGCCCGGTGGTGGTGACGGGGGCGGCCGGCGGCGTCGGCTCGGTAGCGGTCTCGATCCTGTCCAGCCTCGGCTACCATGTCATTGCTTCCACCGGCCGCAATGCCGAAAGCCCCTTTCTGATCGACCTTGGCGCCGCCGAAGTGATATCGCGCGACGAGCTTGCCCAGCCGGCCAAGCCGCTGGCCAAGGAGCGCTGGGCCGGCGGCATCGACGCAGTCGGTAGCCACACGCTGGCCAATGTGCTGTCGATGACCTCCTATGGCGGTGCGGTCGCCGCCTGCGGCCTAGCCGGCGGCATGGACCTGCCGACCAGCGTCGCGCCCTTCATCCTGCGCGGCGTCTCATTGCTCGGCATCGATTCAGTGATGGCGCCGAAAGCAGTCCGCCTCGAGGCATGGCGCCGCATCGGCACCGACCTCGATCTGCGGAAGCTCACCAGCCTGTCCAGCACCATCGGATTCGACGGCATCGTCGATGCCGCGCGCGACATCGTCGACGGCAAGATCCGCGGCCGCGTCGTCGTGGATATGTGACTCCGCCCAACTGCCGGAAGGGATGGAATCGCCAGATCTGGTGGCAAACCCGCCGCGCCTCGGCAAAAAGCGCTCATCCGCTAAAATTCGAACGATCCGCCGCAATTTTCCATAATCTCTGTCTGGCAAGGATTTCGCATGATCGCGGAATCCGGCAGCCAACAGGCGGACACTGGCGACGACGTCGATGCGGTGCTCCCGCCGGCGTCGACGCGGCGCTTTGTCGCCGCGCCGCCGCTGGTGCCCGAGCCGGAATTCTCCAGGCGCGAAAGCCTGCCCTTTCTGACATTCGTCGCCATCGTGTTGGTGGCCGGGCTGGCGCATCTGACCGGGGCACCGATCTTCATCAGCGTCGCATTGCTGGCAACCGGCCTTGCCGGCCTTGCCTTGCATCTGCGCGCCAGGCGGAGCGAACATCGCACCTCCGCCCTTCTTGACGAAACCACTGCCCGCAGCCGCGCCGAGATCGAGACGCTGGCCGACCGCATGTGGGAGATGCAGGAGAGCGACGAGCGCTTTCGCGGCCTGATCGACGCGCTTGGCGATCTCGTCATCCATCGCGACCGCGACGGCTACATCGTCTATGCCAACAAGGTCTTCGCCGATCTCGTCGAGGTCGACCAGCGCGACCTTGCCGGCAAGACCCTGGCAGAACTGGGCATCGAGGTCGGCATGGTTCCCGATGCCGCCTTTTCCGACCATGAGTGTCTGAGTTCCACCGATGTCTCCATCAGCACGCCGAGCGGGCAGCGCTGGTTCTCTTGGATCGAACTGTCGGTGCGCGACAAGGACAGCGGCGCCGTTTCACACCGCGCCATCGCCCGCGACATCACCGCCCGCAAACGCGCCGAATCGTCGCTGATCACCGCACGCGAACGGGCCGAATATGCCAGCCAGGCCAAATCGCGCTTCCTCGCCACCGTCAGCCATGAAATCCGCACCCCGATGAACGGCATCATGGGCATGGCCAGGTTGCTCGCCGACACCAGCCTGTCGCCGGAGCAGCAGACCTATGTCGGCGCCGTCTCGACCTCGGCCAGCGCATTGCTTGCCTTGATCGAGGATCTTCTCGACTATTCCAAGATCGAAGCCGGGCGTTTCGACCCCGAGCCGCAGCCGATGTCGGTGCGCGAGATCGCCGACAACATCATCGAATTGCTGGCAGCGCGCGCCTTCGCCAAGGATATCGGACTGGGTTGCCATGTCGAACCCGACGTGCCGCAATTGATCACCGCCGATCCGGGCAAGGTCAGGCAGGTGCTTCTCAACCTCATCGGCAACGCCATCAAGTTCACCGACAGCGGCGGCGTGCTGGTGAGCATAGCACGCGCACGCACCGAAACCAGCGACCGCATATGCTTCACCATCGCCGATACCGGTCCGGGCCTGCGTGACGCCGACCTGGAGCGCATTTTCGAGGAATTCGAGCAGGCCGACGGCACGTCGACACGCACCCATGGCGGGGCCGGCCTCGGCCTTGCCATCTCCAGGCGCCTGGTGGCCGCCATGGGCGGCACGATCTCGGTATCCAGCCGGCTCGGCCAGGGATCCGAATTCGTCTTCGAAATCCCTGCGACAGCTGCCACCGAAGCGCCGCAGGGCCACCAGAATGCTCTCTCGGGCAGACGCGCGGTGATCCTGTCGAAGAACGCCGTCGAGGCCGACGCCATCGCCCGCACCATCCGCGCCAATGGCGGAGCGGTCGACATCGCCACCACTGCAGCACAGGCCGCGCCTTTCGCCGCCGGCTGCGATGCGATCCTGGTCGATGCAGCGATGGAAGAAGGCGACGGAAGGCTGCTCAAGCGCCTGCGCCAGAGCGGTTTCTCCGACTGTGAGGCGATCACGCTGATCGCGCCGACCGATCGCGGCATGCTTGGCGAGTTCCGTGCCAGCGGCTACGCAACCTTCCTGGCCAGGCCGGTGCGTGGCGGAACACTTCTGCGTGTTCTGCTGAGCAGCCATGCTCCGAGCCTCGGCCCGCCGCCGCCGGAAAAGCGCGGCGCACCGTCGCTGCGGGCCGTCGGCAACCGCCAGCGCGGCCTGTCAGTGCTGATCGCCGAGGACAATGACATCAACGCCATGCTGGCCCGCGCCACGCTGCTGAAGGCCGGGCATCGCGTCAAGGTGGTCGGCAACGGCAAGGCCGCCGTCGAGGCTGTCACCGGCGCCGCGCACAAGGACCGCTTCGACGTGGTCTTGATGGATCTGCACATGCCGGTCATGGACGGGCTGGACGCGATCGCCGCCATCCGCCGCCATGAGGAAGAAAGTGCCGTGCGGCCGGTGCCGATCATGGTGCTGTCGGCCGACAGCCAGGAAAAGACCCGTCATGCGGTGTTGGCCCATGGCGCCAGCGGCTTTGTCACCAAACCGCTCGACCCCGAAGCGCTGGTCAATGCCGTCGAGGGGCAGGTCGTCGCGGCCTGAGCTTTCCACCGCCATTCGGCACAGGCGATCACTTAAACGTAGCCGGTTGATCGTATTCGCCAGCCGACGAAGTATTGCCCATGACGTCGTATCACGGTACTGTCACAATCCTGTTGCACCTACACCGTATCCCCGTGCCAAGAGGGATGGCTCGAAGGAGAATCACTCGTGCATACAGTTATGCCGGAATGTGACACTCGGCCGAACGCCAGCAGCGCCTTGCTTGCCGGACGTAACGTCGATTCCGTCATAAAGGGCGCTGCGCTGGGCCGTATAGGCAATCTTGAAGTGCGGCTCGCTCGCAACGAGGCCGAGATCGCGGCCGCGCAGGAAGTGCGCTACCGGGTGTTCTACGACGAACTTGGCGCCAGGAAGGACCTGTTCCAGGCCCATGACCGCCGGGACGCCGATCGGTTCGATCCGCTCTGCGACCATCTGCTGGTTTTGGACACCACGCTTTCCGGTCCCGAACATCGCCGCATCGTCGGCACATATCGGCTGCTGCGGCAAGAAATCGCGGCCACGGCCGGTGGCTTCTATTCCGAAGGTGAATTCGAGCTGACCAAGCTCATCGCCCGCCACCCCGGCCAGCGTTTCCTTGAACTCGGCCGCTCCTGCGTTTTGCCGGAATACCGCTCGAAGCGCACCATCGAGGCGTTGTGGCAAGGCATCTGGGCTTACATCAATCATTACGAAATCGGTGTGATGACCGGCTGCGCGTCCTTTCACGGCACCGTGCCGGCGGCGCATGCCGAAGCGCTCACCTATCTCGCCCACCACTGCCGGACGAATTCGGCCTGGGACGTGCGCGCGGTGTCCGGGCGCTATTGCTCGATGGATCTGATGCCGATCGAGGCCGTCAATGCCAAGGCGGCGATCGCCGCGATGCCGCCTTTGGTCAAGGGCTATCTGCGCGTCGGTGCCCGCATCGGCGATGGTTGCGTCATCGATCGCGAATTCTCGACGGTCGATGTATTCGTCGTGATGCCGGTCAAGGAGATCGGCGCACGCTACGTCAACTATTATGGCGGCGAAGCCCAGCGCTTCGCTGCGTGACGCTGGCGAATAGCGAATAGCGAATAGCGGGAGCTATCTCGCTCAACCCCTATTCGCTACTCGCTATTCGCTATTCGCTTCCTTTCACAAAATATCCTCCGGCCGCCTGCCGGGTCGGCTCTTGTAGGACGGAAACGACCAGCCGAATTTGAGCGCACCACCGCGCACGAGGAACGCCGCCGCAAAGCCGGCAAGGTTTGAGGCGAGCGGCGGCAGTCCGGCAAGATCGCCAAGCGTGTAAAGCCCGGCACCTGCAAGGGCCGCCGTGACGTAGATTTCGGGCCTGAGCAGCACCGATGGCTCGCCGGCCAGGAGATCGCGCAAAATGCCGCCGAAAGTGGCGGTGAGCACGCCGGTGATGACGGACACGACCGGCGAGCCGGTAATCGCAAGCCCCTTGGCCGCGCCCATCACCGAAAAGGCGGCGAGCCCGATGGCGTCGAGCCAGAGCAGCCACTTCCAGCGCGATTCGACACGATGCGCGCTGAAGAAGACCAGCACCGCAACCGCGGCGCAGACCAGCACATAGCCGGAGTTGGCGACCCAGAAAACCGGCAGGTTGAGGATAACGTCGCGAAGCGTGCCACCGCCTATCCCGGTGACGCTGGCCAGGAACAGGAAGCCGATGATGTCGAGCTGCTTACGCGAAGCCGCCAGCGCCCCGGTCGCCGCGAAGACGGCGACACCGGCATAGTCGAGAAGCGCGATGGCATTCATGCAGACCAGGGGAGTAAGGGAAGAGGAGAATAGGAGAGTATGTTTATCACAAAGCCGCACCGTTGGTACGCTCCCTTACTCCCTTACTCCCTTACTGCCCTAACTACGCATCCTTCTCAGCCTGCTCGTTCACCGGCCCCGGCTCAACCGGTGCTTCAGCGGCGGCGAACTTCGGACCACCCTTGGCGACGCCGACCATGGCCGGGCGCAGCACGCGGTCGCCGATCGAATACCCCGGCTGCACGACCTGGACCACGGTGTTGGCCGGGACATCCGGATTGGGCACTTCGAACATCGCCTGGTGGAAATTGGGATCGAACTTCTCGCCTTCAGGCGCGAGCTTCTTGACCCCATGCCGTTCCAGCGCCGACAGCATGGCGCGCTCGGTGAGGTCGACGCCTTCGATCAGCGCCTTGAAGCCGGCGTCACCCGATGCCTTGGCCTCGGCGGGAATCGCATCCAGCGCGCGGCGCAGATTGTCCGACACCGACAACATGTCGCGGGCGAAATTCGCGACCGCGTAGGTGCGCGCATCGTGCACATCGCGCGCCGTGCGGCGACGCAGGTTTTCCATCTCCGCCGCCACGCGCAGCGCGCGGTCCTTCAGCTCTTCATTTTCCTTCAGCAGCCGCACAAGGGCTTCATAGTCGCCGTCGGTGCTGCCTTCCGTGCGCTCGGCTGCGGGCTCGGTCGCCTCGACTTCATCGGGCGCGCGTTCGTCTTTTGCCTGGTCGCTCATCGCCGTTTCCCGTCAATCTCGAATGATGTGGATTTTGTGCCCGATATCGATGTTTGGCGGCCAAAAATCAAGGGGTAAGCGACTATGGAAGCCGCCGGCCAAGGCCGGGCAATGACAGGCAAGACATTTCGACTTTAATTCAAATTTTACCTTAACCGCGGGCTTTGCTTGCCATACAGGCATGATGGGGGAACCATTCTCTTGCTGCAGGAGTTTCGAAGCCGACACAGGATTTTGAGATGATGACCCGCAACATGGGCGAAAAGGCAGAGGGGCTGGCCATCGAGATCAGGCGCCAGTTCGGCGCCGAGGCGGTGACCCGCTTTCTGCGCACCTTGCCGGCCTTCCGCACCGAGGCCGACATCCCCGATCGGTTCAGAGAACTGCTCGACCGCCTCGATGGGGCGGAGCGCGGTGACATCGGCTGGCGCCGGCCGTAACGCAACAATCGATCTTGGCAGCAAACCTCCTATCGGCAATAGCCGGGGAGAGCCGAACCATCTAAGGATAGATGTGTTGTGGTTCAATGGAGGACGTAAATGCGCAAGGTTTCGATCACCTCATCGCTGATAGCGTTTGTCGGCCTCGGCGCCATCACCTTGGCGGCCTTTCCGGCACAAGCAGACAATCTTCAGCTGCAATTGGGCAAACATGGCCCGCGGCTGAAGCTCATGGAAGATTGCGACCCCGCCTACGACGATTGCGAAGGCCCCCGTCGCGACGATCGGCGCGACCGCCGTCAACGAGGCTGCACGGAAGACCGGGCTCTCGACAAGGCAGACCGAATGGGCATCCGCCGCGCAAGGATAGAGTCCGTCGGCCGCCGGGAGATCACGGTCCGCGGCAGACAGGGCGGCGACCGCGTGCGCGTGACTTTTGGCACCGAGCGCGGCTGCCCTATCCTCGATCGCGAATAGCGATCGACCTCAGCGGAAAACCGACGCTCAGAGCCATCAGCAGGTCGATCTGGCGGGTCGGCAGGCTCGATCGCCAAGCTACGCGACAATTACGCACAGTAATTTTGCGTGATGTTGCCTTGCGGCGGCGAGGCGCCCCGCCTATGCTTCCTGATGAACATGATTTCCCCTGAGGCGGTCGCCAACAGCAAGCGCGCCTGGTTGAAGATTCTCGCCCGCTACAAGAAGCCTGACAGGCGGCGCAGCGCCGTCGAGCTCGCCATCACCCTCATTCCATTCGCCATACTCTGGGGGCTGTCTTCGGCGGCTTATGCCTATGGCCATTGGTGGGGACTGGTCCTCATCCTCCCCGCGGCCGGGTTTCTGGTGCGCATCTTCATGATCCAGCACGATTGCGGCCACGGCTCCTTCTTCGCCAATCGTTACGCGGACGACTGGATTGGCCGCGCGCTCGGCATCCTGACGCTGACGCCCTACGATTGCTGGCGGCGCGCCCACGCGACGCACCACGCCAGCGCCGGCAATCTTGACGAACGCGGCATGGGCGACATCCGGACGCTGACCGTTGCAGAATACCGGCAGATGTCGTGGCGGGGCCGCCTCGCCTATCGTCTCTATCGCCATCCGCTGGTGATGTTCGGGCTCGGTCCGATCTGGCTTTTCATCTTCGAGCAGAGGCTACCCGTCGGCATGATGCGCGGCGGCCTGACCCCTTGGGTGTCGTCGATGACCACCAACCTTGGCATCGCGGTCGCAGCAGCCGTCCTTATCTGGTTCGTCGGCCCGGGCGCTTTCCTGGTGGTTCACCTGCCGATCGTCATCCTCGCCGGTTCGGCCGGCATCTGGCTGTTCTACGTCCAGCACCAGTTCGAGGAAACGGAATGGGCGAAGGATGCCGACTGGGAATTCCAGCACGCCGCCTTGCACGGATCGTCGTATTACGACCTTCCGCCGGTGCTGAACTGGCTCACCGGCAACATCGGTGTCCATCACGTCCATCACCTCTCGGCCAAGGTGCCGTGCTACCGGTTGCAGGAAGTGCTGCGGGATTATCCCGAGTTGCGCGACATAGGCCGGGTTACGCTGCTCGAAAGCCTGCGCTGCGTCAAACTGGCATTGTGGGACGAAAACCGCCGCAAGCTGGTGTCGTTCCGTGAGGCACGGGCGGCGGCTTAAGCAATTCCAGGAGAAGTGTGAACGGTTTTCCAGGGAAAACGCGTAGCGTTTTCCCTGGGCAATTGCGTCACAACAAAAAGACCGCCGCGCCATGGGCGCCGCGGCCTGGAGCTCCGATCAGGCAGCCCTGATCATGTCGGCGGCCTTTTCGGCGATCATGATGGTTGGGGCATTGGTGTTGCCACCAATCAGTGTCGGCATCACCGAGGCGTCGACGACACGCAAAGCTTCAAGCCCGCGCACCTTGAGTTGCGGATCGACCACCGCCATCTCGTCGACCCCCATCCGACAGGAGCCGACCGGGTGATAGACCGTGTCGGCGCGGGTACGGATATGGGTCATCAGATCGGCATCGCTCGGCTCGCCGGCGATGTGCATTTCCTTGTGCCGGTAGCGCGTCAGCGCCGGCGAAGCCAGCACCTGCCGGGTGATCCTCACGCCTTTCAGCAGCAGTTCCGCATCGCGCTGGTCGCCGAGAAAGCGCGGATCGATGCGTGGCGCGGCAAGTGGATCGGCGCTGGCCAGCCCAACCTCGCCACGCGAGTGCGGTCGCAATATGCAGACATGACAGGAAAAGCCGAAGCCGTAGTGCAGCGTGCGCGCATGGTTTTCGACGAGCCCGATGACGAATTGCAGCTGCAGGTCAGGGCGCTCAAGCGCCGGGTCGGATTTGACGAAAGCGCCGCTCTCGGCCGACGGCGAGGCGATCAGCCCGGTTCCATCCCGCCGCCACTGCGCGATGTGCCTGAGGAAACCCCACGCGCCGCGCGGGCTCATACCGAGCATATCGGTGTCCTTCGATCTCCAGCCGACGATAAAATCGAGGTGGTCCTGCAGGTTCTTGCCGACGCCCGGCAATTCGTGGACGACGGGAACGCCATGCACGGCAAGTTCGGCCGCCGGGCCGATACCCGACAGCAACAGAAGCTGCGGCGAACCGAAGGCACCGCCACAGAGGATCACCTCGCGCGACGCCTGTGCCACGGCCTCGCCTTTGCGTGTCCGGTAGCGGATACCGGTGGCGCGCTTGCCGTCAAGGACGATGCCTGTGGCGTGCGCCCGCGTGATCACAGTCAGATTGGTCCGCTGCATCACCGGATGGAGATAGGCGGCGGCAGTCGAACAGCGCTCGCCATTACGGGCGCCACCGGCAAACTGGGTCACCTGGAAATAGCCGGCGCCCTCTTGTTCCGGTCCGTTGAAATCATCCGAGGCGCGAATCTGGTTTTCGGCACAAGCCTCTATGAAGGCCTTGGCGATCGGCCTCGGCGAGCGCTGGTTCGACACTTTCAGCGGGCCGTCCCCGCCATGCAAGGCATCGGTGCCGCGCTCATTGCACTCGGCGCGCCGGAAATAGGGCAGAACCTCATCCCACGACCAGCCCTCGCAGCCCAGATTTGCCCATTCGTCATAGTCGCTGCGATGGCCCCTGACATAGAGCATTGCATTGATGGCGCTGGAGCCGCCCAGCGCCTTGCCGCGCGGCTGGTAGCCCTTGCGGCCGCCAAGACCTTGCTGCGGCACGGTTTCGAAGGCCCAGTTGTTTATCCTGGGCCGGCCGGAAAGCATGCCGATAATGCCAGCCGGAGCACGGATCAGCATATCCCTGCCCCCGCCGCCAGCTTCGATCAGGCAGACCGTTTTCGAGGGATCTTCCGAAAGCCGTGCGGCAAGCGCACAGCCGGCGGACCCACCGCCGGCTATGACATAGTCGTAACGCATGAAGACCCCTCCCCGATCGTCCACGGATTTTCCATCCGGATGATCAAGAGAAGGCCTGAACACGGCTGATGTAAAGACGCGCGGAATTACCGCAACGTCAGCTGCTGCGAACGCGCCGCCAGGAGTATTTCGGGCCTTTTGGTTCCGGCACGGCGGCTGGCTGGTAGTAGAGCCCCAATCCGCCGGTGCGGCCCTCCTCCAGGCGCTTCAACAGCACCGCATTGGAAATCTCGAACTCGTCGAAGCCTAGCCGCAGCATATGCGGCAGTTGGTCCACCAGCACCTGGCCCGTGGCGCGAACGGCACCTTCGAAATGGTAGCGGCCGCGCAGCAGTTCTCCCTTGGAGAAGGAGCGGCCGTCGCTGAAGGCCGGGAAGGCCAATGCCACCAGCGACAGCTGGTCGAGCAGCTCGGCAATCTTCTCGAGCTGATCACCCGGCTGCAGCAGGACGCCGAGCCGTTCCTTGGCCGAGCGGCGCACCTCCGGATCCAGATCGAGGAAGACTTGCAACGGCAGGATGAAGCGGCCGTTGCCGGACAGCGCATCGGCGCTTTCGCCATGCGTCCACTCATCCTCGTGAAAACCCGCAGGGGTCCAGAGTCGGGTCTCCGGTGTCGTCGGTCCAGTCATCAAAAAGTTCCTAAATAGTCAAACGAACCAAGGATGTGTTGAGATTCAGGTCAGGCTGAGTCGAAAATGGCGGCTTCCGAGAACCGGAGCGGAGCGTACTTGAAGTACGTGAGCACCGGAAGCGCAGGAAGCTGCCGTTTGCAAGCCAGCCTCACCTGAATATCAGCATATCCTAAAGGGATGCGTCGGTCAGCGACTTCTCCAGCCCCGACAGGTGAATGCCGCACTCGGTCTTGGCATGACCGGCCCAGCGGCCGCTGCGCGCGTCCTCGCCCGGCTGCACCGGCTGCGTGCACGGGAAGCAGCCGATCGACAGATAGCCATAGGCGACCAGCGGATTTTCGCGCAGCGCATGCGCGCGCATGTAGTCCGCCTGGTCCGATGTCGTCCAATGCGCCAGCGGATTGATGCGGATGCGCGGCCCGACCGCCTCGAACACCGGCAGCGCTGCCCGCGTCGCGGCCTGGAAACGCTTGCGGCCGGTGAGCCAGGCTCGAAATGGCGCGACACCGCGCGCCAGCGGCTCCACCTTGCGCACGTCGCAGCAGGCGTCGGTGTTGCTCTGATGCAGATTGCCCGTCGGATCGATCCGTTCGAGTGCTGCTTCCTCGGGTTTGATCACCCTTATGTTGGTCAGCCCGAAATCGGCGGCGAGCGCGTCGCGATAGCCGAGCGTCTCCTCGAAATGCTTGCCGGTGTCGAGGAAAATGACCGGCAGCGTCCGGTCGATCTTGGCGATCATGTGCAGCAGCACAGCCGAATCCGCGCCGAACGACGACACCGCCGCGATCTCGTCGAGGAACAGTTCGCGGGCCGAGCGTTCGATGATCTCGATCGGCTTCAGATGACCATAGAGCGCATCGAGCCCCGCCGCTTTGGCGGCGATACCGTCATCGACGTCTCCAATAGGGTCAAGCGGCCTTGGCTTCGCCAGCATAGAGCGCCTCCTTGAACGGCGCGGGACCGACTCGGCGGTAGGCGTCGATGAATTTCTCTTGTGGGCCGAGCCGGAGGCCGAGATAGGTCTCGACGATCTGCTCGATGGCGTCGGTGATCTCTTCCGACGAGAAGCCGCGGCCGATGATCTCGCCGACCGAGGTGTTTTCGTCGGCCGAGCCGCCCAGCGTCACCTGATAGAGCTCAGAGCCCTTCTTCTCGACCCCGAGGATGCCGATATGGCCGACATGGTGATGACCGCAGGCGTTGATGCAGCCGGAGATCTTCAGCTTCAGTTCGCCGATCTCGCGCTGCCGCTCAAGCGAGGCGAAGCGGCGCGAGATTTCCTGCGCGATCGGGATCGAGCGCGCCGTGGCCAGCGCACAGTAGTCGAGGCCCGGGCAAGCGATGATGTCCGATATCAAATTGGAATTGGCTGTCGCCAGACCGATGCCGACCAGCGCATCATAGACTGCCTTGAGGTCGGCGCGGGCCACATGCGGCAGGATCAGGTTCTGCTCATGGCTGACACGCAGTTCATCAAAGCCATATTTCTCGGCGATGTCGGCGATCGCTTCCATCTGGCTGTCCGAGGCGTCCCCGGGCACCTCGCCGATGCCCTTCAGCGAGATCGTCACCGCTGCATAGTCGGGATGGCGGTGCGTCACGACATTCTGGTCGAGCCACTCCGAGAACCCTTTGGAATCGAGCCGCGCCAGCTTGACCGCTTGGTCGCCTTCCGGCCGTCCGGCGAGCACCGGTGGCGCGAAATAGGCCTCGATGGCGCGGATGTCGGCTTGCGGCAGCTTCAGCTCGGCGTCCTTCAACTCCAGCCACTCGGCCTCGACCTGGCGGGTGATCTCCTCGACGCCGGTCTCATGGACGAGGATCTTGATGCGCGCCTTGTACTTGTTGTCGCGGCGGCCATAGAGGTTGTAAACGCGCAGGATCGCCGTGCAGTAGGACAGAAGGTCGGCTTCCGGCAGGAAATCGCGGATCTTGCGGGCAACCATCGGCGTGCGGCCCTGGCCGCCGCCGATATAGACGGCGAAACCGAGTTCGCCGGCGGCGTTCTTCTTCAGGTGCAGGCCGATGTCGTGGGTCTGAATGGCGGCGCGGTCGCGCTCGGCACCCGTCACCGCGATCTTGAACTTGCGCGGCAGGAACGAGAATTCCGGATGCACCGACGACCATTGGCGCAGGATTTCCGCGTAGGGACGCGGATCGGCGACTTCGTCGGCGGCAGCGCCGGCGAAGTGGTCTGCGGTGACGTTGCGGATGCAATTGCCGCTGGTCTGGATGGCATGCATCTCAACGCTCGCGAGATCCGCCAGGATCGCCGGAATGTCCGACAGCGCCGGCCAGTTGAACTGGATGTTCTGGCGGGTGGTAAAATGGCCATAGCCCTTGTCGTATTTGCGGGCGATGTGACCAAGCATGCGCAACTGCTTGCCGTTCAGCGTGCCGTAAGGCACCGCGATGCGCAGCATGTAGGCATGCAGTTGAAGATAGACGCCGTTCATCAGCCTCAATGGCCGGAACTGGTCCTCGGTGATCTCGCCGGCAAGACGACGCTGCACCTGGTCGCTGAACTCGGCGACGCAGGCCTGGACAAAATCGTGGTCGAACTCATCGTAACGGTACATGCTTGGTCTTTCAGGGCGCGTCCGCCCATGCCTGGTGTCTTGGTTATGCTGCCCGCGCAGCCTGCTTGCCGAGATCGTTGCGGATGGTCGGGCCGGCGGCGCGGATCTTCTCGCGCAGCCGCACCGGTTGGACGACGCCGTCGACGACCTCAGCGTCGATCAAATTGACGTCGACCACTTCGTTGGCGGCATAGGCCTTGGCGCCGATCGCCTCGAGCCTGTCCTCGGCTGCCTTGTCATGGGCGAGGTCGGCATGGTCCACCGTCTCGGCCCAGCCGCCATCGGCGTACCAGACGGCAATGCCGTCGGTGAGGCGGTTGGCGGTCAGTATCTTCATGGCTGAACTCCTTCGGCGACCGAACTGGAAGCACCTTCATGCCTGTGTGCCGCCAGCGGCTCGGATCGCTCAAAGTTGGCGCCTGCGACCGCATCGCCGATGATGGTCATGACCGGGCCGGAAAGATCGGCGCGCGCTTCCAGCGACGGCAGGTCGGCAAGCGTGCCGTGGAAGCGACGCCGGTTGGCGAGGCTGGCATTCTCGACCACGGCCACCGCGGTGTCCGGCGACAGACCGGCCTCGATCAGCCGTCCGGCAACCTCGGCGGCCACCGAGCGGCCCATATAAACGGCAACGGTGGCGCCGGAAATGGCGAGCTTGGCCCAGTCGGGCAGCGAATTGCCCTTGAGGTCGTGGCCGGTGGTGAACACCATCGACGAGGAGACACCGCGCAAGGTCAGCGGCAGTTCGAAATCGGCGGCGGCAGCAAAGGCCGCGGTGACACCCGGAACCACCTCATAGCCGATTCCGGCATCGCGCAGTGCCGCCATCTCTTCACCGGCCCGGCCGAACACCAGCGGATCGCCCGACTTCAGCCGCACGACGCGCTTGCCTTCACGGCCAAGCTCGACCAGCAGCGCATTGATCTCGGCCTGGCTCTTGGTGTGGCAGCCCTTGCGTTTTCCGACCGGCAGGCGCTCGGCATCGCGGCGACCCATGGCAACGACCGCCTCGGGCACCAGCGCATCATGGACGATGACATCGGCTTCCATCAGCAAGCGATGGGCACGCAAGGTCAAAAGATCCTCGGCGCCTGGGCCGGCGCCGACCAGGGCGATGTGGCCCGTAGCAGGCGCATTCGACAGCAACAGATCGACGGCGGCGTCATGCGCCTGCGAAAGCTGGCCGGCTTCGGCCGCGCGGGCAGGAGCGCCAGCGAAGAAATCATTCCAGAAGCGGCGGCGGGCATTGCCTCTCGGCAGCAGCTTCTCGGCAGCCCCGCGAAACGAAGCGGCAAGAACTGCCAGCGGGCCGAGCGAGGGCGACAGCATGCGGTCGATGCGGCCGCGCAGCATCTGGGCAAGCACCGGGCCTGCGCCTTCCGTGCCGATAGCGATGGCGACCGGGGCGCGGTTGACCAGCGCCGGGGTGAAGAAATCGCAAAGCTCAGGTCGATCGACGGCATTGACCGGAATGCTTAAGCGGCGCGCATCGGTGGCCACGCGGCGGTCGAGTTCCTCGTCGCCGCTGGCGGCAAACACCATGACCGCGCCCTCGAGCTGCGATGCGTCGTAAGCGGCGGCAAAATGGTTCGTGCCGGTCTGGGCGATGAAGGCCAGCAGGTCCGGCTCGGTGTGTTCCGCGATGATCCGCAGGACCGCGCTTGACTGTCCGAGCAGCCGCGCCTTGGCCAGCGCCTCTTCGCCGCCGCCGACGATGGCCACGGTCTGCCCCTCGACCCGCATGAAGACGGGGAAGGCATGGAGTTTGGGAGCAGTGTGCGACATGGGCGCGAGTGGAATCCTGAACAGGCTTGCAGTTCTACGCGCGAGCGCGAGAAACCAGAAGGAACGCACTCGCGCATCCCTCATCGGGATGCAATCGCTTTTCTGAAAGCGTCTCGGCCAAGAGAAAAATATTCCTCGTTGGCGGACGGAGTGGATTCAAGCTGCTGTCGCAGACCTTGATTTGTGGGTCTTTTAGCGCCCGACGAGAAATGCCGCAAAACAGTTTTTTCTAAATTCTACCAATTTAGTAGATTAAAGCCGCAGGCCTTGGACAACCCGAATGGCCGACACCTGCGAGGGCCTGGTTGGAACATTACCGGTTCGGGGCGCGTTCCCTAAAAAGCCCATCGCGTCAGATCGAAACCCGGCCGCGGCATGTCACAAGATGCCCGAGCGGCCCAAAAAAGGAGCCTGTCATCATGAGCACAATCAACCTGAAGCACGGTATCTGGGTCATGGTGGCCGATGGTGAGAAGGCGCTATTCCTCAGGAATTCCGGCGACACCAAATTCCCCAATCTCGAGGTCGTGCAGGAAATGCAGCAGGACAACCCGCCCACCCGCGAGCAAGGCAGTGACAGCCCGGGCCGATATAATGATGGTCCCTCCATGCACCGCAGCGCGGTCGAAGACACGGACTGGCACCGCATCGGCAAGGAGCGTTTCGCCGATGAAATCGCCGCCCGGCTCTACAAGCTCGCGCATGCAGGCAAATTCAACGAGATCGTGCTCATCGCGCCGCCGCTGGTGCTCGGAGCCATGCGCAAGAAGCTGCACAAGGAAGTCGAGGACAAGGTGACAGCTGAGATTCCCAAGACACTGACCAACCACGCTATGCCAGACATCGAGGCCCTGCTGCAGGCAGCCTGATCGCTGTCGATCGATCGCGCCGGATCGAAACGAAATATCATTGCGCGAACCTCACATCCGACCGGCGGCTTCTTCGACCGTCGGTCAGGTTTTTGCGCCCGCACCGGCGATTTCATGGCTTTGCGGGTTGCATCCCCGACACCCCATCCACCATATTGCAAACAGGCGGCGGCTTCGGGCGGCGCACATCCGACATCACCGACTTGAAAGGCGCTCCATAGACAATGCCGCATGACACGCCCCTTATCGCCACCATCGTCGCCGGTCTGGGGCTGGCTTTCGTCTTCGGCGCTCTCGCCAACCGCTTCCGTATTCCGCCGCTGGTCGGCTATCTCGTAGCCGGCGTGTTGGTCGGGCCGAACACGCCCGGCTTCGTCGCCGATGCCGGCCTTGCCAACGAACTCGCCGAAATCGGCGTCATCCTGCTTATGTTCGGCGTCGGTCTGCACTTCTCGCTGAAGGATTTGCTGTCGGTGCGCGCCATCGCTGTGCCCGGCGCCATCGTCCAGATCGGCTTTGCCACCGCGCTCGGCGCCGGGCTGTCGTGGATGCTCGGCTGGTCGATGGGTGCGGGGCTGGTTTTCGGCCTGGCGCTGTCGGTCGCCTCGACCGTGGTGCTGCTGCGCGCGCTGCAGGAGCGGCGGATGATCGAGACCGAGCGCGGCCGCATCGCCGTCGGCTGGCTGATCGTCGAGGACCTGGCCATGGTGCTGGCGCTGGTGCTGCTGCCGGCGCTGGCCGGCGTGCTCGGCGGCCAGGAGCAGGCGGACGCCCATGCGAGCGGCCTGCTGTCGCTGCCGGCCAGCTACGGCATCTGGGGCGTCGTCGGCATCACGCTGGCCAAGGTCGCCGCCTTCGTCGTCGTCATGCTGGTGGTCGGCCGCCGGGTCATCCCCTGGATCCTGCACTATGTCGCCCACACCGGCTCGCGCGAGCTCTTCCGGCTGGCGGTGCTTGCCATAGCGCTCGGCGTCGCCTTTGGCGCGGCCAAACTGTTTGGGGTCTCACTGGCGCTGGGTGCCTTCTTCGCCGGCATGATCATGAGCGAGTCCGAGCTCAGCCACCGCGCGGCGGAAGAATCGTTGCCGCTGCGCGATGCCTTTTCCGTGCTGTTCTTCGTCTCGGTCGGCATGCTGTTCGACCCGTTCAGCCTGATCAGCAATGGCTGGCCGATCCTGGCGACGCTGGCCATCATCGTCATCGGCAAATCGTTGGCGGCCTTCGTCATCGTTGTTGCCTTCGGCTATCCCTTGGCCACCGCACTGATGATCTCGGCGAGCCTTGCCCAGATCGGCGAATTCTCCTTCATCCTGGCCGAGCTCGGCGTCGGGCTGAAACTGTTGCCCGAACAAGGTCGCGACCTCATCCTGGCCGGCGCCATCCTGTCGATCGTGCTGAACCCGCTGATGTTCCTGGCCATCGACTGGATGAAGCCATGGCTGGAGCGGCGCGCCGCCAGGACGGCAGCGCCGGTCGAGGCAAAGCCGGTTGGTCCGGCGACGGAACCGGGCCAGGTGGCCTCTGTTGCGGCAACGGCGAAAAGGGAGGACGGGCCGCCGCCCAAGACGGCACTCACCGGCCATGCCATCCTCATCGGCTACGGCCGTGTCGGTGGCCTGGTCGGCTCGGCGTTGAAAGACGCGGCACTGCCCTTCCTGGTCATCGAGGACGCCGACAAGACGCTGGCGAGGCTGAAAGCGGACAGCATCGAGGCCGTCGCCGGCAATGCGGCCAATGCCGAAGTGTTCGCCGCCGCCAATCCCGAAGGCGCCAGCCGGCTGATCCTTGCCATCCCCAATGCCTTCGAAGCCGGTCAGATCGTTCTCCGAGCCCGCGCCGCCAACCCTGGCATCAACGTCATCGCCCGTGCCC
>NZ_RZTC01000013.1:57566-61160 GCF_004023165.1 Mesorhizobium sp. M7A.F.Ca.MR.176.00.0.0
GCCCATTCCGATGCCGAGGTCGAACATCTCAAGGGTTTGGGCGCCGATACGGTGATCATGGGTGAACGCGAGATTGCGCGCGGGATTGTGGAAGAAGTTCTCGGTTCCAAACCGGAGTTGAGGCGCGAAACCGCCGAGCCATCGGTGGCCTGAGTCCCAAGCCCAAGCTGCACTCTCGCGCGCTGGCAACGTGATCGGCTCGACCCAGCCTTCAAGTGAGCATTACGCCACGAATGCAGAGCCGCCATTTTGCGCGATACCACTGAGGTATTTGGCCGGCGGCTTCCCAAGCGCCTTCTTGAACATGGTGATGAAGGCCGTGACCGAACCATAGCCGAGATCGCCCGAGACTTGCTGGACACTCTTGCCGGACGCCAGTTCCCGAATTGCAACGATCAAGTGCAATTGCTGGCGCCAGCGCCCGAAACTTAGCCCTGTCTCCTTTGTCACAAGGCGGGCGAGGCTGCTCTCGCTGAGCGCCATGCGCTTGGCCCAGTCCGCCAGCGTGCTGCGGTCGGCAGGGTCTTGCGCCAACGCCTCGGCGATCCTGTTCAAGCGCGGCTCGGATGAGATCGGCAGGTGCAATTGCTGGACAGGCATGCGTGGCAATTCGGTGAGCAGCATTTTGGTCAAGAGTTCGCCCCTCGCCTCGTCGTCCTGCAGCCGATCGGAAAGCTCGATGATCAATTCGCGCAGCAGTGGCGAGATCGAAAGCGTGCAGCACCGCTCCGGCAGGTCGGCCGCTCCCGGCTCTATGTAGACGAAAAAAATCCGGGCGTTGGCGGTTGCGACATTGCTGTGCTCCATGCCGCCGGGGATCCACACCCCGCAATGCGGCGGCACCATCCATAGACCGCTTGGAACGCGGCATGTGACGCCGCCGCCGAGCGCGAAGACGAGCTGGCCTTTGCGGTGCCGGTGGGCGGGGACTTCCGCTCGGGTGTCGGGGATGTCGACGCGCACGGCAATCGCCAACGCGGAAGGGTCATCCACATCGAGATCAAGCCAGGGGTAGCTGAGGGGCCGTCTCATGATTGACTGCTATTAGCGATGAAACGCCATGATAGCTAAATTCTTTAACCGCGGAAGTCGATAGGCTCCGGTTCGCGCAGGGTTGATCTCGTGACGCTGCGCGCCATCGCCGGTATGGCTCGCTACCTACGTGGGTACTCAGCTTGCCGTGCTTTCCAACGCAAGCTGGCACCGACAAGCCAGCAACAAGGTACGCCATGCTCGCCCTGGTCATCTCTCCCGAAAGCGCGACCGGGTTGAGGCTCGCCGACGTCGCCGAGCCTCAACCGGCCTCGAATGAAGCGCTTGTCTCGGTCCACGCGACTTCGTTGAATCGCGGCGAACTGCGCCTGCTTGCCATACGCCCCAAGGGCTGGATACCCGGCCAGGACATTGCGGGGATTGTCGAACGAAGAGCAGCCGATGGTTCCGGGCCAACCGTCGGCGCCCGGGTTGTCGCGTTGGTCGACGAGGCTGGTTGGACCGAACGCATCGCAGTCCCAACCGACCGTCTCGCCGCCCTGCCGGATGACGTCAGCTTCGTTTCCGCAGCCACGCTTCCTGTCGCCGGTACGACGGCGCTGAGGACTCTACGCCATGGCGGGGACCTCGCCGGCCAGCAGGTCTTGATCACCGGCGCAAGCGGTGCGGTCGGTCGTTTCCAGATCCAGCTCGCCCGCCATCAGGGCGGATTCGTGACCGCTGTCGCCGCCGCCCGGCACGCTGAGGATCTCCGCAACCTGGGAGCCAGGCAGGTTGTCGAAGCGATAGACCTGGCCGAGGGGCCGTTCTCGCTGATTACCGAGTCGGTTGGCGGCCAAAGCCTCGCATGCGCGATCGAACGCGTCGCCCCTGGCGGGACCATCGTCATGTTCGGTTCGAGCAGCGGCGAACTAACGCCCGTCGGATTCCGCCAGTTCGTTCCGGATCATGAAGGAGCGAGGCTTCAGACCTTCGCCTACTACACATCCGGTCCAGGCATTGGCGAGGACATCGCCTCGCTGCTCGCTCTGGTCGCAGCCGGCCGGCTCGAAACACGCGTGGCCTTGACCGTGCCATGGACAGACATCGCCCAAGCGCTGGACGCACTGCGACAGCGCAGCTTCAGCGGCAAGGCCGTTCTCACCATAACAGGATGAGCATCCTGTTTTGTCACACGTGCTGGCCGCCATTGATGTGAATTTCCGAGCCCGTCACATAGGACGCCTGCTGCGAACACAGGAAGAAGATGATGTCGGCGACTTCGGCCGTGGTGCCAAGGCGCCTGAGAGGAATGGTCTCGACGATCTTGTCAGTGCCCGGCGACAGGATCGCTGTGTCGATCTCGCCGGGCGCAATGGCATTGACGCGGATGCCGTGCGGGCCGAAATCATGTGCCATCTCGCGCGTCAGCGAGCCGAGCGCCGCCTTCGATGTGGCATAGGCCGTGCCGGCGAAGGGATGCACGCGGGTTCCGGCGATCGAGGTTACGTTGACGATCGAGCCCTTGGCCGCCGCCAGCTCCTTGAACAGGCCGCGCGCCAGCATGATCGGCGCGAAGAAATTGACCTGGAACACGTCGCGCCAGACATGCATCGGCGTGTCGATCGAATCCATGCGGCTGTTGCCGTCCTTGAGCTTCGGCGAAATGCCGGCATTGTTGACCAGCGCATGCAACTGGCCGCCATGCGCTTCCAGCCGGTGGCGGATTTCGGAGACGGCGATGCCGACATCCTCCTGATCGGCGAGATCGACCTTGATGTGGTCTTCCGGCCCGGCCGGCCACGGGCAATCCTCGGCGAAAGCCTGCCTGGAGCAGGTGATGACGCGCCAGCCCTCGCGCGAAAAACGCTTGACGGTGGCGTGGCCGATGCCGCGGCTGGCGCCGGTCAGCACGATGGTCTTTCGGGTGTCGAGCTCAGTCATTTCAAGGTCTCCGGCCGGCAGATGTAGCCGAACGCCGCCGAGGTGGCGAGAGGCCGAAATGTCACCATTCACCTCAGAGGAGGAACCGGGAAGCCGGCTCGCCGTTGGTTCGGGAGTTGCAGGACAGGGCGCGGGGTCTCAGATCAAATCAATCGGGACAGAGCCATGACGCAGACAGCACCCCTCGACATAGCCACCGCCTTCACCAAGGCGTGGACAAGCCACGACCTCGAAAAGGCAGCATCCTTGGTCGCCGACGACGTCGTCTTTGATGGGCCGATGCAGCAATCGACCGGCAAGAAGCCCTATCTCGAGGGCCTGACCAAACTATCACAGGATGTGACCGGTGTGCGCATGATCGCGGCCTTCGGAGACGATCATCAGGCGCTGCTGATGTATGACTTGATGACAAAGTCGTCCGGCGCGCTTTCCTGCGCCAAGCACCTCACCATCAGCGATGGCAAGATTCACAGCGACAAACTGACCTTTGACAGCAAGAAGTTGGGCAGCGCCAAGCCACGGAATTAGCGGATCGGATCAGCCGCCAAGGAGGTCGAGGATCGAGGTCTGCCGCTTCTTGCGCGGACCGCCGACGTCGCCTGGCGGCACCGGATGTTTGACCGACGCGGTGGCGCCGTCATCCTCCGGCATGGAGGGGCCGTCGGCATCGACAGTTTG
>NZ_RZTC01000013.1:61170-75254 GCF_004023165.1 Mesorhizobium sp. M7A.F.Ca.MR.176.00.0.0
CAGTTTGGGCGGGACGGGCCGCGCGGACCGGCGCTTGGGCGACCGGCGCTGCTGGCCGCGCCGGTGCCTGCTGACCGACCGACGTCGACGGAACCGGCGCCGTGTTGTTCGCCGAGGGTATCTCGTCGGGGACGATTGTGTCGGCCGGCGTCGATTTCCAGGTGCCGGGCAGCGGCCGCACCGGCACACCCTCGTGGGCCGCAACCATGAACTCGTGCCAGGCCTGCGCCGGCAGTGCGCCGCCGGTGACCTTCTTCATCGCGCTGCCATCATCATTGCCGAACCACACACCGGTGGTGAGGTTGGCGGTGTAGCCGACGAACCAGGCGTCGCGCGAATTTTGACTGGTGCCGGTCTTGCCGGCCGATGGCCAGGCGAAAGCCGCTTTCCGGGCAGTGCCGATCTCAACCGTGCCCGTCATCATCGAGTTCATCATGCCGACGATCTCAGGCTTGACGACGCGCGGCGCGCTGCCGCCGCCGCTGTCGTAAAGCACTTTGCCCTCGGTGGTCGTCACGCGCCGGATGAAATGGATGTCCGGCTTATAGCCGCCATTGGCAAAGGGGACATAGGCCGAGGTCAGCTCCAGCGGCGTCACTTCCGAAGTGCCGAGTGCGATCGAGGTGTTGGCTATCAGGTCGGACTGGATGCCCATGCGGTGCGCCGCCTCGACAACCGCGTTCGGCCCGACCTCCATGGTCAGTTGCGCCGCCACCGAGTTCAGCGACTTGGCCAGCGCGGTGGCCAGCGTCACCTTGCCGAAATACTTGCCGCCGTAATTGTCGGGTGTCCAGTTGCCGATCTTGATCGGCGCATCGTTGCGGATGCTGTCGGGCGTGCGACCGGCTTCGAGCGCGGCCATATAGACGAACGGCTTGAACGCCGAGCCCGGCTGGCGACGTGCCTCCGAAGCACGGTCGAATTGGCTCGTCGAATAGTCGTAGCCGCCGACCATGGCACGCACCGCACCGGAATCGTCGATCGACACCAGCGCGCCCTGTGTGACGTTGAGCTTCTTGCCGCTCTCGTCGATCAGTCTGCGGATCGACTGTTCGGCGAGCTTTTGCAGGTTGAGGTCGACGGTGCTGTCGATGACGATGTCGCCGCGCACATCGCCATTCAGGTCGGGCAATTCCTCCATGATGGTGTCGGCGACATAATTCTCCGAGCCGGTCCAGTAGGACGGCGCACGCGTTGCCGGCGCGCTCATTGCCGAGGTCATTTCCTTGGCGCTGATCTTTCCCTCGTCACGCATGGCGGCAAGCACCAGTTGCGAGCGTTCCTCGGCGGCCTTCGGATCGCGTGCCGGGGACAGCCGCGACGGCGCCTTCAACAGGCCGGCAAGCAATGCGGCTTCCGACAGGGTGACGTCGCGCGCGCTCTTGCCGAAATAGCGGCGCGAGGCGGCCTCGACGCCATAGGCGCCGGAACCGAAATACACCCGATTCAGGTACATTTCGAGAATCTGGTCCTTGGTGTGCTTGTGCTCCAGCCACAGCGCCAGCAGCACTTCCTGCACCTTGCGTTCCAGCGTGCGGTCGGGTGTCAGGAACAGGTTCTTCGCCAATTGCTGGGTCAGCGTCGAACCGCCCTGCGAGAAACGCCCGCCAAGCACATTGGTGACCATGGCGCGCGACAGACCGATCGGGTCGATGCCGAAATGCGAGTAGAAGCGCCGGTCCTCGATGGCGATGACGGCTTCCGGGATATAGGGCGACATCTCATGCAGGCCGACGGCCTCGCCGCCGCTCATGCCGCGATTGGCGAGCAATTGGCCGTCGGCAGAGACGATCTTGATGTTGGGGGCGCGGTCGGGAATCGACCAGGTCGTCGCCGCCGGCATCTTGGCGCCATAGTAGACGACGATGCCGGCCACCGCGATGCCGCCCCAGATGGCGAACACGAAGCACCAGTAGAACAGCCGGCCGAGCACACCGAACAGGCCGCGCCGGCTTCTGCCGCGCTTGGCCCGCGACGATTTCCCTTTGGCCGGCTTGCGTTTTGCGGAGGCTTTGCGATTGCTCGGCACGACGCGATCCTCCTCGTTCACCGAAAGACCCGCCGAGGACCGCGCCTGCGGCGGCCCCTCGAAACTGGGTTCGATGCGACTGTCTCTGCGGTTCGCCATGCGCTGTGCTTGATATCCCCGATGCCTATGGCGTTCGGGTTGAAGAGTAGATGCGGCGGTTTAAAGGCGGGTTAAGTCGTGTTCGAATGCCGGCCTTGGGGGTTGGTCAACGATGTCGATGCGAAAAAGCCGCTACGCCTTGATATCTCGCTAGAGACCCGCCGCCTTCGCCAGATAGGGCGCCAGCGCCAGCGCATAGGTGGCCGTCATATGGTGATGGTCGCGCCAGACGATGATGTTGCCGACCACGGCCGAACAGCTGTCCTTGCCACATAAGGCATCGTTCATGTCAACGACACGGACCCCCGGCAATGTCCCCGCGGCGAGGGCGAAGACATCGCTCGTCTCCACCTCCTGTCGCGCGTTGACGCATTTGTCGGGATCGGCGGCCAGGCAATCACCGGGATCGAACTTGACGAAAGGCGTGTTCCGAATGGCGATAATACGCACGCCCGTTCTGTTCAAGTCGCTCCAGATGCTGCGCAAACCGTCGATCATTGCCGGCTCCGGTGTGTCGGAATAGCGAGACTGGCTGGTGAACATCAGGTCTGGCCGCAATTTCCTGATCTCGGCGAGAACGTTGTCGCGCCATGTTGCGCAGGCCTCATACGGCTTACCTTCATCCGTCACCGCGGCAAGGGTGAAAGGGCATGCAGCCTTGGTGAAGGTGACCAATTTCCACTTGCGGTCCCTGGCAATCTTGTCGATGGCCGGGATCCATTGTGCTGCGTGTGAATCGCCTGCGACGACAATGGTTCTGGTTCCCTGGGGATCGCCGAGCTGGCAGCCCACAGCTTGCGTGCTGTCCTGCTCCTGATGGCATTTCAGTCCATAGACGATCGGTACGTCACGCCTGAGTTTGCCGAGGGATGGCAGCAGTTGCACGTCGCGCGGAACCGAAGCGTTGGCAAGCAGCGCTGCCGGCCCTGGATAATTCGGTGTTCCGATCAGGCTGATATCGACGTCTTGCCTGTCGAGCGCATAGCCGAGCCCACCCGACACCATCACGCATACGGCAACGGCGGCAGTGGCATAGGCCAGAGGTTTCCGTTCCGTATCCGACCGCGGCTGCCGGTAGCGCTGTTCGACATATCGGTAGGACAGATCCGAGATTGCCAGCGTCAGGGCGATCAGCACGAGACCTGCAGGGAGCCCGGCCGCGGGGCGATGCGCCGAATAGAAAACAACCAGCGGCCAATGCCAGAGGTAGATCGAATACGACCGGTCGCCGACATAGCAAAGGATGCTGGCATCAAGTCCGCGAAACCGGCCTAGTTTGATGCCGCCGGCGGCAATGATGAGCACCGTTCCCAAGGTCGGCAGCAACGCAAGAGCGCCAGGAAATGACGTCGAGGCGGAAAAGAAAAGCGCTGAAAACCCGATGGCGCCAATACCGGTCATCGCCATTGCGGCGCGCAATGGCAGCCCTGCCCTGAACCGATGGACCGTCAGCGCCAGCAGGCCACCGAGCGCCAGCTCCCACAGGCGGGTATGGGTTACGAAATAAGCGGCGGCCGGATCGCTCCGGGTGATGACAACCGAGGCGATCAGCGATCCGGCAAAAACCACGGTCAGCCCCACGAGGAATACGCCTTTCGCTGGCCGCCCGAGACGGCGCGCCAGCCAAAGGCCTGCCACCATCAGCAATGGCCAGACGATATAGAACTGCTCCTCGATCGATAGAGACCAGTAATGTTGCACCGGGCTCGCCGCCTCCTCGGCGCCGAGATAGTCGACCGCCTGCCAGGCAAGCCGCCAGTTCTGCACATAGAGCGCACTGGCGGCGACCTGGATCGCCGTCTCTTCCCAACGTGCCATGGACAGGAAGACCAGCGTTCCTGCGAGCGTGGCAAGAAGGGCCAGGATCGCAGTCGGCAGCAGTCGCCGCACTCGCCGCGAATAAAAGGCCATCAGCGAGATGCGACCATCGCGCAACGCCATGCGGGCAAGCAGACCGGTGATGAGATAGCCCGAGATGACGAAGAACACATCGACCCCGACATATCCGCCAGGAAGAACCGCGGGCCAGATGTGGAAAACCACCACCAGGGCAACGGCAATGCCACGCAGCCCCTGGATTTCAGGCCGCAATGCAACAGGCCCCTCAGCGTTTTCTTTCAACACCACCCGCCTCAGACCTGATTTCAGATGGGCTCGAACTTCACATCCGGCTGGTCAGGACCGCCGGCTTGCCGCAACAGCGCGAGAATGTGTTCGCCCCTGTCAACCTGCTGTCGTCTCCAGTTGGAGGCGTTCGTCACATGCAGCCAGCCATCGACCACCATGAAAAAATCCTCGGATGGGTCATGTCCCGCGCCGAAGCTAAGCGATTTGTTTTCGGCGAACCGAACCATCGCCGGGTCGATCGACCTGTAGAGCACCGGCCAGTTGCCGCCGCCGGAATCCATATGAAACTTGTAGCTCGGGGCGAAATCCAGCCGCCGCCGCAACAGGCTTCCGTCGAAAAAACAGAAGCCGGGCCACAGGAACCAGCCGCCTGGTGTCGGCGTATCGCGCCGCACGCTGCCGTAGAGGCTCTTGCCCTTCATCCGGTCGCGGATCGAAAATGGTTCAGTTGGAAAGATGTCATGATCGATGAAGCCGAAAAGCTTCGGCCCGAACCCAGGCAAGAAATTCCGCACGATCCAGTTGAGCGCTTGACCGTGCGATCTGCTGACGACCAGCCTGTTCTTCGGCAATGCCACATAGGGGACATGCTGGCGACGGCAGAGATCGCGGATTGCTTGCCTCGCCTCGTCCTTCTTGCTGTTGTCGAAGACGATGTAGCTCTCGTGCTCGGCAAGGTATCGGCGCACCAGGTGGATCTGCCATTCGATCATTTCGGGCCGGTTGAAGGCCACGGTGGCGACTATGCCACCGCGGAATACCTGCTCTTGCCCCTGCAAATCGAAGACCGGCGCGGATGCTCTCAGGAAGCGAAACACCCGCCAATGGTAGCGCAGCAGCGCCTCGCGCTTTGGCGGCCTGTTAAGCCTCTCCCATTCCGCGACGGTAATCCCAGGCTGATCGTCGTCTTCCGGCGCGTCGGAAGCCCCCATGTCGCGCTCCTGCATCTGCCCCACCGGTGCAGGCTAGTTCTGCTGGATCGAAATGCCCTTGTCGTCGATCTTGAGTTCGACGCCCTTGGGTTTGGTCTGCTCGCGATAGACGTAGATGCCGAGCGCAATGACCACGACGACGAGCGCGCCAATGACGAGATAGAGCGTATTCTGTTTCATGGCGCGCTCTTTGCGTTGTCGAGCCTCAGGCTCGTTTCAGGACCTTGACCAGCACCAGCAGGATAATGGCGCCGATGGTGGCATGGATGATCGCGGCGAGAGTGCCGCCGCCGATGGAAAATCCGATCCTCGGAAACAGCCAGCCGGCGATGAACGCGCCGACGATGCCGACGATGATGTTGCCGATAAGGCCGAAGCCGAAACCGGAAACGATAAGACCGGCGAGCCAGCCGGCGATGGCACCGATGATGATGAAGACGAGCAGGCTTTCGACACCCATAGAGAGTTCCTCCGAGCAAGAGGGCGACGGCGGAACGGAAAGCTCCGAATCGGCCTCGATATCAACGGCTTCAGGCTATTCGAAAGCGGCCAGCCTCACCAGCGGCGCACTCACTAGAGCAATTCTAGGAAAAGTGTAAAGCGGTTTTCCGTCCAAAATTGCGTCAAAACAAAGAGTTAGAGCAGCTTGCCGTTTCCGTGAAACGGTGAACTGCTCTAGTCGTCATCGTCGCTTGCGGCAGGGCGCCAGCTGGTCGGCTCGACCTTCTTTTGTGTGTGACTGTCAATATAGACCCACCAGCCGTCATCGCGATATTGCGCGATGGATTCGTTGATCACGCCGTCGCTGTCCTTCCAGGTCACGGAGACCTTGGAGCCGTCTGTCGGCGCGGTCACAATCGGCTTTCTGTCCGCCATGTCATCATCCCCAATTGCACCGACAAACTGAGCCGACAGAACGCCGCGGCCCGCATCCGGTTCCAGCCGGTACCGGCTGCGCGATGTCCTGGCCGGACGACCGTCAGCTGTGGGCAAAGATATCCTCTTCGTCCCAGCCCATCAGGTCAAGCTTGGCACGCGTCGGCAGGAAGCGGAAGCAGGCATCGGCCTCCTTGGTCCGCCCATCGCGCGCCAGGCGTCCGGCGAGCACATCGCGCAAACGGTGCAGATAGAGCACGTCGGAAGCGGCATATTCGAGCTGTTCGGGCGACAGCGTCTCGGCCGCCCAGTCCGACGATTGCTGCGCCTTGGAGAGGCCAACGCCAAGAAGCTCGAAGCAGATGTCCTTCAGCCCGTGGCGGTCGGTGTAGGTGCGGGTCAGCCGCGAGGCGATCTTGGTGCAGAACACCGGCTCCGGCATCACGCCGAACGCATTGTAGAGCACGGCAAGATCGAAGCGTCCGTAGTGGAACAGCTTGGTTACGCCACGGTTCCGCAGCAGGCTGACGAGGTTCGGCGCCTTCTTCTGGCCAGGCGCGATCTGGATGACGTCGGCCGTGCCGTCGCCGGGCGAAATCTGCACCACGCACAGCCGGTCACGATGCGGATTGAGCCCGAGCGTCTCGGTGTCGATGGCCACTGCCCCGACATTGTAGTGCGAGAGGTCGGGCAGGTCGTTTTTATGGAAACGGATATCGGCCATTGTCTTCTCCGGTCGAGCCCTACAGTGTCCCCTGACCCGCAAGGGACGCTGCAGCGCTTTGTCTTGTGGCCCGTCCTCGCCGCGATCCGCTGAAAAATCAACAGGAAAACAGGGGTTCCGCCGCTCAGCGCGTCAAGGCATCGAGAATCCGCGCCCAGGAGCGCTGGCCCTTGTGGAAGGAGCTGAGCTCGTATTTCTCGTTGGGCGAGTGGATGCGGTCGTCGTCGAGGCCGAACCCGACCAGCAGCGATTCCATACCGAGATAGGTCTGGAAATCGCCGACAACCGGAATGGAGCCGCCGCTGCCCGTCGTCACCGCCGGCTTCGGCCATTCGTCGGACAGCGCATTCTTGGCCTTGGCCAGGAAGGGCGAGTCGTAGGAAAGCTGGATTGCCGGCGAGCCGCCATGCGGATGGAATTCGACTGAACAGTCGGCCGGAATTCGCTCCTTGACGAATTTCTGGAACGCGGCCCGGATTTTCTTGGGATCCTGCTTGTGCACGAGGCGAAACGACACCTTCGCCGAGGCTTCCGCCGCGATCACCGTCTTGAAGCCCTTGCCTGTGTAGCCGCCGATGATGCCGTTGAACTCGGCCGTCGGCCGCGCCCAGGTCAACTCCAGCACGGAGCGGCCCTTTTCGCCCGACGGGATCGACAGGCCGACCGGTCCCAGGAACGTCTCGGCGGTCTCGCCGAGCGTCTCCCATGATTTCAGGATCTGCGACGGTGTTTCCTCGACGCCGTCATAGAAGCCGGGGATGGTGATATGGCCGTCCTTGTCGTGGATATCGGCCAGCACCCTGGCCAGGATCCGGATCGGATTGGCGGCGGCACCGCCATAGAGGCCGGAATGCAGGTCGCGATCGGCCGCCTTCACCGTGATCTCCTCGCCGACCAACCCGCGCAGCCCGACGCAGATCGACGGCGTGTCGCGGTCCCACATGCCAGTATCGCAGACAAGCGCGAAATCGGCCTTGAGTTCGTCGGCATTGGCTTCGAGGAACGGCTTCAACGAGGGCGAGCCGGACTCCTCTTCGCCCTCGAACAGGATGGTGATGCGGCAAGGCAGATTGCCGTGCACCTGTTTCCAGGCGCGGCAAGCCTCGACGAAGGTCATCAACTGGCCCTTGTCGTCGGCCGACCCGCGTCCGGTGATCACCTTGTGATCCGGCCCGACCTCCTTGACAGCAGGCGCGAACGGATCGCTTTCCCACAATTCGATCGGATCGACCGGCTGAACGTCATAATGGCCGTAGAACAGCACATGCGGCGAACCGGCCGGGCCGTCATGGTGCGCAACCACCATCGGGTGGCCTGGTGTGTCGCGAACGCTGGCGTCGAAGCCGATCAGCTTGAGTTCGGCCACCAGCCATTCCGCCGCCTTGCGGCAATCGGCGGCAAAGGCCGGATCGGTGGAGATCGACTTGATCTTGAGCAAGCCGAACAGGCGCTCGAGGCTCTGGTCGAGATTGTTGTCGAGACGGTCGAGGACGGGGGAAATTGCGGACATATGTGAAGCCTTTCGATTCAGAACCCGAACCGTAAAGGCAGGACAGGAAAACGAAAAGCCCGCGATCATTGGACCACGGGCTGCAAACGTCTGTCTGGGATAAAAAAGACCGCCGTGGTGGAGGGGGAACCACGGCGGCCTTCTACTCGAAACGATGCGGCAGCCCGGAGAGGGGGGATAGGCTGCCGCAGGTGTCCGGGATAGGCGGGGGACGGGCCTTGCTCCGGACTCGGCGAAAACTGCCGATGACGTGTATTTGGGTCTCTGAACGTGGCGATTCAAGGGCACGAAAATTACAGTTTTGTAACATAGGCGTGAGCAGGGTGACGGCGATCTGTCAGGGTGTTGCCGGAACCGATAGTCGACGCTGCCTTTGGCATGGACCAAGCCGCCGCGCCGCGCTATCCCTGCCGGCATGAAAAAAGGCGATCATCTCTTCCTTGTCGACGGCTCCGGCTACATCTTCCGTGCCTATCACGCGCTGCCGCCGCTGACCCGCAAATCCGACGGCCTGCCGGTGGGCGCCGTTTCCGGCTTCTGCAACATGCTGTGGAAGCTGATGCTCGACGCCCGCAACACCGATGTAGGCATTGTGCCAACGCATTTCGCCGTCATTTTCGACTATTCGTCGAAAACCTTCCGCAACGACCTCTACCCCGAATACAAGGCCAACCGCTCGGCACCGCCGGAAGATCTGATCCCGCAATTCGGCCTGATCCGCCAGGCGACTAGGGCGTTCAACCTGCCCTGCGTCGAGATCGAAGGCTACGAGGCCGACGATCTGATCGCCACCTATGCGAGGCTCGCCTGCGAAGCCGGCGGCGATACCACCATCATCTCCTCCGACAAGGACCTGATGCAGCTGGTTGGCGATACGGTCGCCATGTACGACCCGATGAAGGACCGCCAGATCGGCATTCCGGAAGTCATAGAAAAATGGGGCGTGCCGCCGGAGAAGATGGTCGATCTGCAGGCGCTGACCGGCGATTCGGTCGACAATGTGCCTGGTGTGCCCGGCATAGGGCCGAAGACGGCGGCGCAACTGCTCGAACAGTTCGGTGACCTCGACACGCTGCTGGCCCGGGCCGGCGAGATCAAGCAGGACAAGAGGCGCGAATCGATCATCGCCAATGCCGACAAGGCGCGCATTTCTCGTCAGTTGGTGACGCTGATGAACGATGTGCCGGTGACCGAGGGACTGGAGGATTTCGTGCTGCACGCGCCGGACGGTCCGAAGCTGATCGGTTTCCTCAAGACCATGGAATTCACGTCACTGACCCGCCGTGTGGCGGAAGCGACCAGCACCGAGGCCGGCGACGTCCAGGCCGTCGCGGTCACCGTCGAACGCGCCGATCATGCTCATGGCCCAGATGTCGGGGCCGGGTTGCCGCCGGTTGCCCGAAACGCGTCCGGCACTGAACCGGACGAAGCCGGCGGGACGGCGGAGACGTCAAAACAAGGCGATACCCCTTCCCTGCTCGCGGCACTGCGGCTGGAGCGCGCGGCCACCGGCAAGATCGATATTTCTGCCTATCATTGCATTCGCGATGTCTCGACCCTGAAAGCCTGGGTGGCCGAGGCACGGGAGGCGGGCATCGCCGCCTTCGATGTCCGGGCAACATCGGCTGATCCGATGCAGGCCGAACTCATCGGCATGGCCATCGCCACAGCGCCCGGCCGCGCCGCCTACATTCCTTTTGCCCACATGAGCGGCAATGGCGACCTGCTCGGTGGTGGCGCGCTCGAAAACCAGATTCCGCTGCGCGAGGCGCTGGCCGTGCTGAAACCGCTGCTCGAAGACCGATCGGTTCTCAAGGTGGCGCAGAATCTGAAATACGATCTTGTCATCATGAGCCGCTACGGCATCGATGTCGCGCCGTTCGACGACACCATGCTGATCTCCTACGTGCTCGATGCCGGCACGCCCCATGGTCATGGCATGGATGCGCTTGCCGAAAAGTGGCTCGGTCATACCCCTCTCCAACTCAAGGATGTGACCGGCTCGGGCAAAAGCTCCGTCGGTTTCGATCAGGTCGACATCGACAAGGCGACGGCTCATGCCGCCGAAGACGCCGATGTGACGCTTCGGCTCTGGCTGGTGCTGAAACCGCGGCTTGCCGCCAAGGGCCTGGTGTCTGTCTATGAGCGGTTGGAGCGGCCGCTGGTGCCGGTGCTGGCGCGCATGGAACAGCGCGGCATCTCGGTCGACCGGCAGATCCTGTCGCGGCTCTCCGGCGAACTGGCCCAGGGCGCCGCTCGCCTTGAAGAGGAAATCTACCAGCTCATCGGCGAACGCATCAACATCGGCTCGCCAAAGCAGCTCGGCGACATCCTGTTCGGGCGCATGGGCCTGCCCGGCGGTTCCAAGACCAAGACCGGCCAGTGGTCGACCTCGGCGCAGCTTCTCGAAGATCTCGCCGCGGAAGGCCACGAACTGCCGCGCAAGATCGTCGACTGGCGCCAGCTGACCAAGCTGAAATCGACCTATACCGATGCGCTGCCGGGCTTCATCCACCCCGACACCAAGCGCGTCCACACGTCCTACGCGCTGGCCGCGACGACGACGGGCCGGCTGTCGTCCTCCGACCCGAACCTGCAGAACATCCCCGTTCGCACCGCCGAAGGCCGCAAGATCAGGACCGCCTTCATCACCGACAAGAGCCACCGCCTGGTCTCGGCCGACTACAGCCAGATCGAGCTGCGGGTGCTCGCCCATGTCGCCGAAATCCCGCAATTGCGGCAGGCTTTCGCCGACGGCGCCGACATCCATGCCATCACCGCGTCGGAGATGTTCAACGTGCCGGTCGAAGGCATGCCTTCGGAAGTCCGCCGCCGCGCCAAGGCGATCAATTTCGGCATCATCTACGGCATCTCGGCCTTCGGTCTCGCCAACCAGCTGTCGATCCCGCGCGAGGAGGCAGGCAACTACATCAAGAAATATTTCGAGCGCTTCCCCGGCATCCGAGACTATATCGAGGAGACCAAGGCCTATGCCCGCGAGCATGGCTTTGTCGAAACGATCTTCGGCCGCCGCATCCATTACCCCGATATAAGATCGTCCAATCCCTCGCTCCGCGCGTTCAACGAGCGCGCCTCGATCAACGCCCGCCTGCAAGGCACCGCCGCCGACATCATCCGCCGTGCCATGATCCGCATGGAGGAGGCGCTGGAAAAAGCAGGCCTTTCGGCACGCATGCTGCTGCAGGTGCATGATGAATTGATCTTCGAGACCGTCGAGGCGGAAGTCGAGGCAACGATCCCGGTCGTGCGTCACGTCATGGAGAACGCGGCGATGCCGGCGGTCTCGATGTCGGTGCCGCTGCATGTCGACGCGCGGGCGGCGAACAATTGGGACGAGGCGCATTAGCGCCAACGCAAGGTGTGTTGAGATTCAGGTCAGGCCGAGCCGAAAATGGTGGATTCCGAGAACCGGAACGGAGCGTACTTTTCGTACGTGAGCACAGTTCTACCGCGACGCGGTAGAACGGGGAAGCGCAGGTATCAGCCATTTGCAGGCCGGCATCACCTGAATATCAACGCACCTTAGGCCGCTTCGGCCAGGCACTTGGCACACGTCCCGCGAAATTCGATCACCGCCTTCTTGGCGGCGAAGCCGGTGGAGCGCACCCATTCGTCCAGCTGGTGGCCGACATCGTGGTCGGACATTTCGGTGACCTGCCCGCATGTGTCGCAGATCGCGAAGGCGGTCATCGAATGGCTGTGGTCGTGCGGCTCGGCGCAGGCGACGAAGGAGTTGATGCTTTCGAGCCGATGCACGAAACCTGACTTCACCAGCGTATCGAGCGCGCGATAGACCTGGAGCGGCGCGCGAAAACCGCGCTCGCGCAATTGGTCGAGCAAGGTGTAGGCACTGAGCGGTCCGCTGGCGGTCTCGAGTTTCTCGAGCACGCACAGCTGGTTCTTCGTCAGCACATCCCTTGCCGCCATGATCCTGTTTCCAACTCGCCTTGCGTCGCTTGTGCCGCGCACAAACGATCCATGTCCCATCCAGATAGCGACGAACAGGCATTTTTGCTACTGTTTCCAGCATTCTGCCCGCGAGGCTGTCGAGAACATCGATCGGAGCGGGGCAACAGGCAGGTTGCTCTGCGATGTGACGTTCAAAATACTGACAATATCTTCGGCAAGGATTGCCGCGCTTGGAAATTCGGTCGGGCTTGGGGAAGCAATCATGATCAAATTGACGCGGCGGACGCTGCTGGTCGGCACGTCCGCCTTGACCATGGCCGGCATGGTATCGTTCCGGACCATGGCCGCATCGCGCACCTACCATGCGCTGCTGGTCGCCTGCACCGAATATCCCAACCTGCCGCAGAGGAACTGGCTTGTCGGGCCGAAGAACGATGCAGCCCTCGTCCGCGACTATCTCCTGAAGAATGTGCCCGACCCCGTGCGCTTCGCGCCGGAAAACGTCACGCTGCTCGCCAAGGATGTCCCCGGCGCCAGTGGCCTGCCGACCCATGCGGCGATCAAGGCTGCATTGGCCGACCTTGCTGCCAAGGTCCAGCGCGACGATTTCGTCTACCTGCATCTGTCCGGTCACGGCGCCCAGCAGCCGCAGATGGTCAAGGGCGACGAGACCGACGGGCTCGACGAGATCTTCCTGCCCGTCGATATCGGCAAATGGATCAACCGCGATGCCGGCGTGCCCAATGCGCTGATCGACAACGAAATCGGCGCGGCACTCGACGCCATCCGCGACAAGGGTGCTTTCGTATGGGTTGTGTTCGACTGCTGCCATTCCGGAACCGCGACACGCGCCGTCGAGGTCGATGACGAGCTGGAGCGCAAGGTCGAGTTCGCCGACCTGGTCGGCGGCAACGAGTCCGAGCGGGCTGCCGCGATCAAGGCCTATGACGAGGTGATTTCGGTCGCCGGCTCGCGCGGCATCGATGACAATGGCACGCGCAAGCCCGCCTTCACCCTGACGCCGACCGGTGGCGAACCGATCACCAAGGGCAAGCTGGTCGCCTTCTATGCCGCGCAGACGGTGGAGACGACGCCCGAGATGCCGTTGCCCAAGGGCATCGCGGATGCGCCGCGCTTGGGCCTGTTCACCTTCACCATTCTGTCCAAACTGGCCGAGAATCCCAACGTCACCTATCGCCAGCTCGGCCAGGCCGTGCTGCAGCAATATTCGGCCGACAGCCGCACCCGGCCGACACCGCTGTTCGAGGGCGAACTGGATGCCCGCGTCTTCGGCACCGACAAGACCGATGCAGTCATGCAGTGGCCTGTCGTCATCAAGGACGGCGAAGCGACGATCGGCGCCGGGCTGCTGCATCGCCTCACCCCCGGCAGCAAGCTCGCCATCCTGCCGTCGGCGTTATCGCCGCTGTCCGACGCTGTCGGATTTTTCGAAGTGCAGTCGGCAAAAAACCTGGAAAGCCGCGTCAAGCCGGTCGAGTTCGACAAGAAGCCGGCGCTCAAAGTCGCCGACATTCCCGCCAACGCCTATGCGCGGGTGGCGGAGATCGCCGTCGACTACAAGCTCGTCTTGGCGCGGCCGGCCATAGCCAAGGGACTTGAGAAGGAAACCGCTCTCGTCAATGCGGTTCTCGACGAACTGGCCACAGCCAGGGAGACCGGCTTCAACATCGAGCTGGTCGAACCCGGCAAGAGCGCCGACCTCCGCCTCGCGGTGATACGCGAGAATGCTGTTCCCGGTGCCCCCAAGGATGCGGCCGACAAGCCGGCGCTGTGGTTCCTGCCGGCGTCGGGCGACGTGAGCCTGAAGGAGGGCGGCAAACCGCCGCTGATCAGCAT
>NZ_RZTC01000013.1:75264-91095 GCF_004023165.1 Mesorhizobium sp. M7A.F.Ca.MR.176.00.0.0
GATCATCATTCACGACCGCCACAAGCTGGCCGATGCAACGACCAGGAACCTGCGCACCATCTTCCGTGCCACCGGGCTTTCGCGGCTGGCGGCGGCCTCCGACTACAAGCCCGAGGACGTCGACGTCCAGTTCCAGGTCAAACGCCGCGACAAGGATGGCCTCGAACCGCTGCAGGCTTCGGTGGTGCCGCGCGTCTCGCCGGGCGACGAAGTGCATGTGCTGGCCAAGAACGGCTCGGACCTGCTGGTCGACATCAACGTGCTCTATGTCGGCAGCGACTATTCGATCACTCATATCGTTGCCGAACGCCTCGCCCCGCAGGCCACGCTCGAGGAGGGACTGCTGGCCTTCACCGACACCAGCTTCGGCATGGAACGGATGATCGCGGTTTTGACCGAGGCGCCGCCGGAGAGCGAGAAGCAGGATCTGAGTTTCCTGGCGCAGGACGGCGTCGCCTCGGCGACGCGTGGAACGGGCTCCGCCGGCTTCTCCGACATGCTGACCGATCTCGGCATGGCGCCGGCCACCCGCTCGGTGATGCGGCTTGCCGACAAGAGCGGCCCGAAAGGCGCGGTGATGATCTTCCCGATGGAGACAGTGCCGCGCGCCTGAGCGGATGTCGGCGACCAGGGCCATATGGCTCTGTGGCGGCTCTTGCGCGATCGGCGCGATATGAGAACATTCCCGGCCGCGTCCTGGCGCATGACGGCTGGATGAAACGGATAGGATCGATTGTGAAGAATTCTGTGTTTTCCTGGCGTGGAACGGTAGCCGGCCTTGCCGGCGGCCTGTTGCTGATCGCCAACGCTTCGGCGGACGAGGCCTGCGGCCTGTGCGTCAAGCAGATCGTCACCAACTCGGAACTGGCGACGTGTTTTCTCGATCAGTACGACCTGTTCGCCAAAAGCGGCAGCGACGCGGTTATCGTCGATCTCAGCAACTGCGCCTCGCGCGGCGTCGTCGAAGCCTTGCCGTCCCCCAACAAAGGGGCGGCGGAGCCCGACGTGCAGTTCATGATTTCGCGCCTGCAACTGGAATGCCTGAAACGGAAGCTGGAGACGCCAGGCATCGTGCTGGATCCCTCCGCCACCATCGAACTGGACAGCTGCGGATGAAGAAGCCAACGGGCAACACCAGGCAGACGGCAGTGGCCGCACCCGCAAAGGCGCAGGCCGGCAAACCGGTGCTGCAGGAAACCGCCGAAGGTTTCCCGTGGCCAAGCAGCCACGAGATCAAGAAGGAGAGCAACCCGTTCACAGACCGCGACTGGCGCATGCTGGTCTATGCCTGGTCGGGCATGGCCGTGCGTCTCGCCATCATCTTCACCTTGATGTTCTCGGTCTACCAGTTCCTGGCCAACCAGGAACAGAAGCGCGTCGAGCAGACCATGTCGCTTGTCGAGCTCTGGGAAAACAAGGACTACCAGCAGGCGCAGCGTGCCCTGAAGGATCGTCTGACGGGCCTCAACGCCAAATATGATAATCTGCTCAGCGCCAACCCCTCGCCGACCGAGGAGCAGGTGTTCCGGCAACGCATCGGCATCGAGGCGATGACTGCCGCCGGCGGCGACATGCCGCTCGCCGATTTCAGCGAGAATTTCGATCGCATCGTCTATTTCCTCAACCGGCTGTCCTTCTGCATCGACGGCGATTTGTGTTCGCGCAAAGTGACCGATGCTTATTTCCGTGACTATGCCGTCTCTTTCTGGAGCTATTTTGCCGGCTACATTGACAAGCAGCGCAAGGCGGGTTCTCCCACTTTCGCTTCGGCAATCGAGAAATATGTGCGCAACGGCCCGCCTGCACCCGCAGCCAAATAGCGGCGCGAAAAAGGCGGCGGGATTGCGCCGCCGCCTTTGTCTCCACCGCGAATGCGCAGCGATTACTTATACAGGCTGTTGATCCACTGGACGTTGGCAGCGTTCAGGCGCACGGCGGTGTTCGCGTCGGGGCTTTCCGCCACGTTGACACCGGTGACGATGCGCTGCTTGGCCTTGTTGTCGTAGGCATAGACCGAGCTGCCGCTCGACCCTGGGAACGTATCGCAGTCATACTGGAAATATTCCGGCGCGATGTTTTCGGCGTGCACTTCGCAGTTTGCCTTCCACATCGTGCCCATCGGCTTGTCACCGGGATAGCCGACGAGATTGGCTGTGAAATCGCCGAGATCCTCATAGTTGGCATAGCCCAGCCAGCCGAGATTGGTGCCGACATCCTGCTTCAGCGTGACGACGCCGAGATCCCACAGCAGGACCGAACCATAATAACCCTGGTAGTTGTCGATGAAGCCTTGCAGCACATAGGCGCTTTCGAAGGCGAAGGCGCCGAACGGTGCGTCGTCGGCCGTGCTGCCGTTCAGCCCCGGCACGAACAGATAGTCGGAGAGCCAATCCTTGTCCTCATGGCTGTAGAGGCAGTGCGCGGCGGTGAGCACCGTGCGCGGGCCGATCAGCGTTGCCGAACAGCTGCCGAAGCTGCCCGTCTTCGGCGATTTGGCTTCGAGATAGCCGATTGCCGAGAACGGATAGGTCTTGGTGTTCTTGACCTGCTCGCGATCGTCGGTGCCGAAGACCTGACGGCCGGCTTCGCCTTCGCCGAGGTCCGGATCCTCGGTCTTGCGCTCGGCCCCATCTTTTCCAGTGGCCGGAGCGTTCAGTTCCTTGATGATAAGCTCCCGCAGCGCTTGGCTCGGCTCGATCTTGATCTCCTTGCCATCGGCGGACCGTCCGACGATGCCATAGGATTTGACGGCCGTTGCCTCGTCGGCAAGCGGCGCGGCGCGGCTGTCTTCGTCGGTCAGCTTCGGTGGCGCGATTGGCTTTGCCCGCCCGGGCTTGTAGTCGCCTGAAGTCACGTCGCGCGCGCTTTCGCCATTGCCGGCACTGGCGGAGCCAGAATCCGCGGCGAAAGCTGGAACCGCCCACATTGCGGTGGAAAGCAATGTGGACGCAATGAGTGCGTTTATCAGTTTTGTCATGGTGAGACTCTCCCAAAATTCAGCAAGGACTGGATCAAAATACAGAAATATTGTCGAGATCGTGGTGGCGTCGAAAAAGGAGTTTGGTTACCGCACTTGAAATATGACCATCGCCTATGCGGTCGGTCAAAAGCCCCCGCTAAAGACACCCGGGCGGATATATTGCCTAAATTAATACAACATTGGAATGACAATTAGCTTCCACATAGCCCGTGGGGGGCTATAGGGTTTTGAACGGGGTCTGCACAGGAACGCGATACGCGAAGCAGTGCCTGACTTGGTGTCCCTGCCGTGCCGCTGCAACAAAAGCTGCGCGGCCTGACCACCAGTCTGAGGCTTGCTTTGTTGATCATGCGCCGGGGCTGGTCCGCTCGGGAACATATCTCAGGAGGGCTTCAGATGAACATCACCCATCGGTTCAGGCCGATCGCCGCCGCATCGCTGCTCGGCATCGCAGCCGCCCTTGCGGCAGCCAATTCCACCCAGGCCGACGAAGCGGTCGCCCGACCGGAGGCAGCGGTCTCGCCAATGAAGCGCGTGACGGAAGCCAGGGCGAAGGCAGCGGCGGAGAACCCCGACGCGGCCGACCGCGTCTACGGCGGCAACCAGGCCGAAAAGGGAGCCTACCCGTTCCAGGTCGCGCTGCTCACCACCGACAGGCTGGACGAGAATCCGGCATCGCAGGCCAACGCCCAGTTCTGCGGCGGCAGCCTGATCGCGCCGCAATGGGTGCTGACGGCAGCACACTGCCTCAACGACAAGGGTCAGCCGGTTTCGCCGGAGAGCGTCACCGTGCTGACCGGTGCAACCGATCTCAGCGAGGGCAAGCGCCACAAGGTGGTGGAGGTCATCGTCAACGAAGCCTACAGCGAGCAAACGCTCGACAACGATCTCGCCCTGCTCCGGCTTGCCGAACCGGCCGATGCGCCGACCATCAAGGTCACCCATGACGCGACGCCCGAGACCGGCAAGACAACGGTCACCGGCTGGGGCAAGATGCAGGATGGCACCTTCCCGACCACGCTGATGGTTGTCGATCTCGACCTGCAGCCGAACCAGGCCTGCAACAGCGGCATCAAGGCCATCTATGCGCGTGATCTGAAGGCAGCGCTCGGTGATCTGTCCCGCCGTATGCGCTATTCGGAAAAAGGTATCGACGCGGCCGCCAATGCGATCGCCGCCGACATGACCGACCCGCTGACCGGCAACATGATCTGCGCCGGCACCACCAGCGGCGTGCGCGATGCCTGCAACGGCGACAGCGGTGGCCCGCTGTTCATGACCGGCACCGGCGGGCCGGTCCAAATCGGCGTCGTTAGCTGGGGCGAAGGTCCGGCTGACGGCAGTGCGGCCTGCGGCCACAAGGAGGCCTACGGCATCTACACGCGGCTGGCCAACTACACCGGCTGGATCGAGGCGAAGATGAAGACCTCGGCTCCGGCGCCGGCAAAGCCCAAGGCGGGACTGGGCACCGCCCAGAAACCAGCCACGCCCTGAAGCAGGGCTATTCGCTTTCAAGCAAAACGGCGGGAGATGTTCCCGCCGCTTTTTGTTTGCCGGCTTATCGAGAGGACTTATTTTCGCGGCGGGCCTTTGCGCTCGGCCGAAGCCGCCCACAGATTGATGTCGGATTCGCGCGCATAGGTGTCGATCTCGGCGAGTTCGGCATCGCTGAAGTCGAGCACCTTGAGCGCGCCGACGCAGTCCTCGACCTGCTCCGGCCGGCTGGCGCCGATCAGCGCCGAGCTCACCCTGCCCTTGCGCAGCACCCAGGCCAGCGCCATCTGCGCCAGCGTCTGCCCACGCTTGCCGGCGATGGCGTCGAGCGCCTTGATGTTGGCGATGGTCTTGTCGTTGATGAAGGCTGTCGTCAGCGACTTGCCCTGGGAAGCACGGCTGCCGTCCGGAATGCCGCCGAGATACTTGTTGGTCAGCATGCCTTGCGCCAGCGGCGAGAACACGATGGAGCCGACGCCGAGCCCTTCGAGCGTGTCGAGCAAGCCATCTTCCTCCACCCAGCGGTTCAGCATCGAATAGCTCGGCTGGTGGATGACGCAAGGCGTGCCAAGCTGCTTCAAGATGTCGGCGGCCTCGCGCGTGCGCTGCGAATTGTAGGACGAGATGCCGGCATAGAGCGCCTTGCCCGAGCGCACGGCATGGTCGAGCGCGCCCATGGTCTCTTCCAGCGGCGTGTCGGGATCGAAACGGTGCGAATAGAAGATATCGACATAGTCGAGACCCATCCGCTTCAGGCTCTGGTCTAGGCTGGCCAGAATGTATTTGCGCCCGCCCCATTCACCGTAGGGACCGGCCCACATTTCGTAGCCGGCCTTGGTCGAGATGATCAGCTCGTCGCGGTAGGCGGCGAAATCGGTGCGCAGGATCTCGCCGAAGGCGGTTTCGGCAGAACCGGGCGGCGGACCGTAATTGTTGGCGAGGTCGAAATGCGTGATGCCGAGGTCGAAGGCCTTGCGCGCGATCGCCTGCTTGGTCCTGTGCGGCGTGTCGTTGCCGAAATTATGCCACAGGCCGAGCGAGATTGCCGGCAGCTTCAGGCCGGAGCGGCCACAGCGGTTGTAGATCATCTTTTCATAGCGGTTTTCGGCAGGCGTGTAGGGCATCGGAAAATCCTCAAATGGCAGCGAGCCGGTCGGCTGCATCGCGACAGCGCGGCGAGTTGGCTCTGCCCCTCACCCTTACTCTCTCTCCGTCGGAAGGGGGAGAGGGTTGAGGTGTGCTGCCCTATTTCTTCTTTGCCAAAAGCGCCTTGGCTTCCTTGACGCCAAGTGCCGCCGGCCGTTCGCAGGTGGTCTGCATGGCGACGAACTTGCCGGTTTCGCCGGAGCGCAACAGGCCGGTCATCACGTCGACGGCGTGCAGCGCCAGCTCCATCGAACAGCGGTGCGGCCGGCCTTCCGCGATCGCCACTGCCATGTCGGCGAGGCCCGATGTGCGGTAGTTGGCCATCATGCCTTGCGAATGCATCTCGTTGGGCACGCCGAACGGATGCGGCCAGTTCGGCAGCTTCTTGACCGGCTTGGCCGCGTCGGTGAAGCGAACGTCACCACCGAAGAAGTTCGGGTCCGGCACGAACACCGTACCCGCCTCGCCATAGAGTTCCATCGGCGCGTGGCCGTGGGCCCAGACGTCCCAGCTGGTGTTGAGCGTTATAACGGCACCGTTCTCGAACTCCAGCAGTCCATGGATGGTCGTCGGCGTGTTGACCGGTATCTTTTCACCCGCGCGCGGCTTTGAACTGATCGTCCGCTCCTTGGCCGGCGTCGTCGCGAAGGCCGCGACCTGTTTCACCGGTCCGATCAGCTGGATCAGATTGGTGATGTAGTAAGGCCCGATATCGAGCACGGGACCGGCGCCCGGCTGGAAGAAGAAATCCGGATTGGGGTGCCAATGCTCCATGCCGTGGCCCATGACATGACAGGTACCACTCGTGACCTTGCCAAGCTTGCCGGTGTCGATCAGGTTGCGCACCAGTTGGTGCGCGCCGCCGAGGAAAGTGTCTGGCGCCGAGCCGATCCGCAGGCCCTTTTTCTCCGCCCGCTTCTTAAGGTCGAGCCCTTCCTTGACCGACAGCACGAACGGCTTTTCCGAATAGACGTGCTTGCCGGCGTCGAGGATCTGCTTCGATACTTCGTAGTGCACCGCCGGGATGGTCAGGTTGACGATGATGTCGATGTCGTCGGCCTTGAGCAGGTCTTCGACGGTCTCGGCGCGCAGCTTGAACTCCTTCGCCCGCGCCTTGGCCGCCTCCATGTTGATGTCGGCGCACGCACGCATTTCGATGCCGCGAAACAGCGGCGCCAGCGAAAAATACGCTTTCGAGATGTTGCCGCAGCCGATCACGCCGATGCCAAGTTTCTTTGCCATGCTGATTGCTCCTAATAGGTTTTGGCGGCTGCGATGGAGCGGCGGGCGAAACGCTCGATGTCGTTGGGGTTGTCCTGTTCCATGACGTAGTATTGGGCAGCACTCTTGGCACGCAACACGTTGATCAGGCCGGCCCAGTCGATGGTGCCATGGCCGACATCCGACCAGCCATCCTCATCCAGCCCCTCGCCGGGCTTGGCCATGTCCTTGACGTGGACGGCGCTGATGCGCTTGCCGTGTTTTTCGATCCACGACAACGGATCATCGCCGCCGCGCACCACCCAGGCAACGTCCATCTCCCAGCCGACATCGGGCGCGGATGACAGGATGTGGTCCTGCGGCACCGATCCGTCGGCAAGTTTCTTGAACTCGAAATCATGATTGTGCCAGGCAAAGCCGTAGCCGGCCTTTTTCGCGGCGTCGCCGACCTTGGCCAGGCGTTCGCCGAAGCCGCGCCAGCCGGCCACGTCGGATGGCCGCTGATTGGGCATCAGGAAGGGACAGATGAGCAGCGTGATACCGAGTGCGTCGGCAGTTCTGCGCACGCCGTCAAAATCGTTCTCGAGCGCATCGATCGAGAAATGCCCAGTCGGCATGGCAAGCCCGTTCTTGTCGAGCTCGGCACGGAATGCCCCGGGATCATCATAGACGCCGCCAAAACCTTCGACCTGGGAGTAGCCGAGCTTGCCGAGCATGGCGAGCACACCGTCCCAGGGTTGGAAATTGCGGGCGCTGTAAAGTTGGAATGACCAATTCATCGTCTCTGTCCGTTCGCTTGGGGATTGGAAGGTTGGTTCTCGGAAGCTAGATGCGTGTACCCGTTGCGGTGTCGAAAAGCGAAGCGCGCATCGGATCGAAGCCAAGCGTCACCGCCTCGTCATTCTTGGGCGTGCGTTCCGAGGTCACTCGGACGCTGAAATTCTGCTGGGCAAGCTTCAGCCAGACCAGCGTGTCGGAGCCCATGGGTTCGACCACCTCGACATTGGCGGCTATCGAGAACGGCCAGCCGGTGCCGCTATTCAGGCTAACATGCTCGGGCCTGATACCGAATGTGACGGGGCCGGGAGCCGGAGCTTTGGCAAAGTCGTAAGTGCCGAGCGGGATCTTGATATCCTCGGCCGCGAACCGCCAGCCGCCGTCGGCGTCTTCCAGGCGGCCATCGACGAAGTTCATTGCGGGCGAGCCGAGGAAGCCGCCGACGAAGCGGTTGACCGGGCGGTTGTAAATGGTCTGCGGCGCATCGAGCTGCTGGATGACGCCGCCCTTCATCACCGCGATGCGGTCGGCCAGCGTCATCGCCTCGATCTGGTCGTGGGTGACGTAGATCATGGTGTTTTGCAGCTTGCGATGCAGCAGCTTGATCTCGACGCGCAGTTCGGCGCGCAGCTTGGCATCGAGATTTGACAGCGGCTCGTCGAACAGGAACACGTCGACATCGCGCACCAGCGCCCGTCCGATCGCGACGCGCTGGCGCTGGCCGCCGGAAAGTGCGGCCGGCTTACGCTGCAGCAGCGGTTCGATCTGCAGGATCTCAGCCGCCCGCGCGATCCGCTTGGCGATCTCTTCTCTTGGCGTGCCGGCGACACGCAGCCCGAAGGACAGGTTCTTCTCCACCGTCATTTGCGGATAGAGCGCATAGGACTGGAACACCATGCCGATGCCGCGGTCCTTGGGCTCTTCCCAGGTGACGTTCTTGCCCTTGATGAAGATGCGGCCCTCGGAAACGTCGAGCAGGCCGGCAATGCAGTTGAGCAAGGTCGACTTGCCGCAGCCGGACGGCCCGAGCAGCACGATGAACTCGCCATCGGCGACATCGAGATTGAGCGTCTCCAGGACGGTCACCGCGCCGAAATTCAATGACAGGTCCTGGATCGAAACGCTGGTATCATTGGCTGCCGTCATCGCCGTCACCCCTTCACCGCGCCGGCGGCGATGCCGCGTACGAAAAGCTTGCCGGAAATGAAGTAGACGATGAGCGGCACAAGCCCGGTCAGGATGGTTGCGGCCATGTTGACGTTGTACTCCTTCACGCCTTGCACCGAATTGACGATGTTGTTGAGCTGCACCGTCATCGGATAGGTGTCGGGGCGGGTGTAGACGACGCCGAACAGGAAGTCGTTCCAGATGCCGGTCACCTGCAGGATGATGGCGACGACGAAGATCGGCAGCGACATCGGCAGCATGATGCGCAGGAAGATGCCCCAGAAGCCGGCGCCGTCGACGCGTGCCGCCCGAAACAGCTCTTCCGGCATCGAGGCGAAATAATTGCGGAACAGCAGCGTCAGGATCGGCATGCCGAAAATGGAATGGACGATCACCAGCCCGCTGAGGCTGCCATAGAGGCCGATCTCGCGCAGGATGATGACGATCGGATAGATCATCACCTGGTAGGGAATGAAGGCGCCGACGATCAGGATGATGAAGAACGTATCGGCGCCCTTGAAGCGCCAATTGGCCAGTGCATAACCATTCACCGAGGCGATGGCGATCGACAGCAGCACCGACGGCACGGTGATCCGCACCGAATTCCAGAAACCGCGCGAGAGCCCGTCGCAGTTAAGGCCGGTGCAGGCCGTCGACCACGCCTTGACCCACGGCTCGAAGGTGATCTCGAGCGGCGGTGAGAAGATGTTGCCGAGCCGGATCTCCGGCATCCCCTTGAGCGAGGTGACGACCATGACATAGAGCGGCAAGAGGTAGTAGACCGCCATGACGAACAACGTGCCGTAGAGGAAGACGTTGCGGCGCGAAATCATGCGGCGCGGCTTCGGGCCGTAGGGACCGATGATGTCCTGGCGCGCGCCGGCGGCAGTGCTTGTTTGAGCGGTGATGTCTGCCATGCTCATTTGCGCCGCCCGAACTCGAGATAGGCCCAAGGCACGATGACGATCACCACCGAGAGCAGCATCATGGTCGAGGCGGCAAAACCCTGGCCGAGGTTCTGGGCGAAGAACATATAGTCGTAAACGTATTTGGCCGGCACTTCGGAGGCGATGCCCGGGCCGCCGCTGGTCTGGGCCACGACGAGGTCATAGACCTTGACGATGCCGGAAGCGATGATGACGAGCGTGGTGATGAAGACCGGCCGCATCATCGGGATGACGATGAACAGATAGGTCTTCCACATCGGGATGCCATCCACCCGCGCCGCCTTCCAGATGTCCTCGTCGATGCCGCGCAGACCGGCCAGCATCAGGCACATGATGAGCCCTGTGCCTTGCCACAACGCCGCAATCGATATGCCGTAGATGACGATGCTGGAATTGTAGAGCGGGTCGAAGCTGAAGCTCGTCCAGCCTAAGTCCCGCACGACATGCTGGATGCCGAAATCCGGATTGAGCAACCACTGCCAGACCAGGCCGGTGACAATGAAGGAGAGCGCGAAAGGATAGAGGAAGATGGTGCGGAACGTGTCCTCGAAGCGGATCTTCTGATCGAGCAGCGCGGCAAGCAGAAAACCGATGACCAGCGAGAACACCAGCGAGATCGCGCCGTAGATCAACAGGTTCTCGATCGAGATCAGCCAGCGCGGCGCCGCCCACAGCCGGTAATACTGGTCTAGTCCGACGAAATTCAGCCGCGGCAGGAGCTTCGAATTGGTGAAGGAATAGAGCACCGTCCAAACGGTGCCGCCGACGAAAACCACCATGGCGGTGAGGATCATCGGGATCGAGGCGACCTTCGCATTGAGGTTGCGGAACAGAAGGTTGGGGCGTGCGCTCTTGCTCATCTCGTCAGCCGGCTGGGTAAGGGCGGTGCATTCCCGGCCCCGCATTCGCAAGGCCGGGAGCGAGGTGGGTTGCCTCCAGCGTCAGTCCGCCGAAGCGATGAGGTCGGCGAAGCGCTTCTGCGCGTCTTCGACGGTCAGTTCCGGCTTGGCGAAGAATTCAGCGAAAAGGTCTTCCTTCTGCTTCTGGGTGTCCTGCGAAAGCAGTTGGTCCGTCCACGGCATGACGGCGCCCTTGGCAAGGATGGCTAGGCCCTTCTTCATGCAGTCGTTGGCCGCATTGAGATCGACGTCGCCGCGCACCGGCAGGGATCCCTTCTTCAGATTGAAGGCAACCTGCGTCTTGGGATCGAGCAGCGTCTCGGCCAGCACCTCCTGCGCCTTGCTCTTGTCGGCATCCTTGAGCAGCGGGAAGTAGAAGGCGTCACCGCCCGTGGCTATCACCTCGTTCAGCCCAAGGCCTGGCAGGCAGGTGTAATCCTTGCCGGCGGTCTTGCCGGCAACCTGGAACTCGCCCTGTGCCCAGTCGCCCATGATCTGGCCAGCGGCCTTGCCGGTGATGACCAGGTTGGTCGCCTGGTTCCAGTCCTGCACATTGGTGTTCTTCGCCATCTTGCGGGCATCGTCCGCGGCCTTGAAGACCTTGGCGACTTCGGGCCCGGCGGCGAATTTGGCATCCTTGTCCTTGTAGACCTTGAGGAATGTGTCCGTGCCGCCCACAGCCGCAAGCAGGACGTCGAAGGCACCGGAGGATTGCCAGGCCTGTCCGCCGACGGCGAGCGGGATGATGCCGGCCTTTTCCAGCGCCGGCGCTGCCGCCACGAATTCATTCCAGTCCTTCGGCAACGGCACGCCGGCCTTCTCGAAGGCCTCGTTGGACAGCCACAACCACTGCCAGGAATGGATGTTGACGGGCACGCAATAGATCTTGCCGTCGATGGTGCAGCCGTCGAGCAGGCTCTTCGGCCGGACGACGTCAGTCCACTTGCCCTTGGTGGCGACGTCGGTGAGGTCGCGCATCAGGCCGGCCTGCACCAGCTCTTCCGCCTGCCGGCCATGGTTGAATTGCGTGGCTCCCATCGGATCGCCACCGGTGATGCGGCTGATCATGATTGGCCGCGCCGTGCCGCCGGAGCCGGCAATGGCGCCGTCCACCCAGTGGTTGCCGGTCGCATCGAATGCCTTGGCAAGTTCCGCAACCGCCGCCGCCTCGCCGCCCGACGTCCACCAATGGGTGACTTCCAGGTCCGTCGCGGCCGCCTGGCCGGCAAACTGCAACGCGGCCGTCGCTGCCAGCGCAGCGGTCAAAAATCTGTATCGCATTTCGGCTCCTCCCAGAATCTGAAACGTTACAGATTTTCGATACGGCAATTGCGTGAGCTGTGCAACCCATCAACGAAGCGCCCCCGATATTTTTTCGGACCGCGAACAAATTCGCATGAATGATCGCGCTTCTCATGCACTGCAGCATGGTTTGCTGCGGCGCAAACACCGAAATGCCGCCAGATACGGGCAAAAGGCGGCGGCAGAGGCGATTTCTCCTGGAATCCCAAGCGTTTCGCAAAAGAACCATCCACCTCGTGGGCGAGGGACATGTAACTCGATATGGCAATCTGTAACGTTTCAGTATATTGAGACTTAACCGGGGCTGGAACGCATATCGTATCGCCATGACGGCGATTGCCGACATGGCTCGCGGCTGCTATGCGCCTGACGGGCGGGACGAATGAACAGACAGCGTACGGACAAGAGCGGGGAGACCTCGGCACAGGGACGGCCGACGTTGAAGACTCTTGCCTTCATGACCGGGCTCGGCGTCACCACCGTGTCACGCGCCTTGAAGGATGCCCCGGAAATCGGCGCCGAAACCAGGCGCCGCGTCCAGCTCGTCGCCAAGCAGATCGGCTACCGGCCGAACCGCGCCGGCGTGCGTCTGCGCACCGGCAGGACCAATGTCATCAGCCTCGTGCTCAACACTGACCGCGAGATCATGAGCTTTGTCTCGGACATCATCTACGGCGTTTCGGAAGTGCTCGCCGAAACGCCCTATCACCTGATCGTCACGCCCTATTCCCGCTCGCAGGATCCGATGGAGCCGATCCGCTATCTCGTCGAGACCGGCTCGGCCGACGGCGTCATCATTTCGCGCACCCAACCGAACGATCCGCGCGCCCGCTACATGCTCGAGCACGGCATGCCCTTTGCCACGCATGGCCGCACCGACATGGGCCTCGTCCATCCCTACCATGACTTCGACAACCATGTTTTCGCGATGGAGGCCGTGCGCCGCCTGGCGAGCATGGGCAGGCACAAGCTGGCGCTTCTGTCGCCGCCGCCCGGGCTCACCTATTATGGCCACACGCTGAACGGCTTTGCCGATGCGCTGAGCGAGGTCGGAGCCAGCGAAATTCCGTTCAACACCGTTTCCGTCGATCACACGATCGAGCAGATCAGGACCAGGACCGCGCAGGTGATGCGCCGCGAAAACAGGCCGGACGGCTTCGTCAGCAGCGCTGCCGCCGCGACACTGGCGATCGTCGCCGGCATCGAGGATGCCGGCCTCAAGCTTGGCCGCGACGTCGATGTCGTGTCCAAGCAGTCGTCGGACCTGTTGCATCTGTTCCGGCCGGAATTGCTCGTCGTCAACGAGAATTTCCGCCTGGCCGGCTCCGATCTCGCCCGCTCCGTGCTCGGCTGGATCGGCGGCGCCGCACCCGGCTCGTTGCAGCGCCTGGTCGCCACCAGCGAGGTTCGGGCGTTCAGCCCGCCGGTTTCCGTTTAGGCCCTTGGGCTAGCCAGCCGCACCGCTCCCCCACGGCCCGTGGAAAGCGCCCTTGTCGTCGATGCGCTCGAAGCCGTGCGCGCCGAAGAAGTCGCGTTGCGCCTGGATCAGGTTCGAGGTGCCGCGGCCCTGGCGGTAGCTGTCGAAATAGGCAAGTGCGGAAGACAGCGCCGGAACCGGCGAACCGGCCTCCGAAGCCCTCGCCACGATGCGGCGCAGCGACGGATGCGCTTCCTGCATCAGCGCGATGAAGGCCGGAGCCATCAGAAGGTTGGTCGAGGCGCCGCCCTTGCTGAAGGCTTCCGCCATGGTGTCGAGCATCTGCGAGCGGATGATGCAGCCGGCGCGCCAGATCCTGGCGATGGTCGGCATCGGCAGGTTCCAGTTGAATTCCTTGGAAGCGCCGCTCATCACCGCGAATCCTTGGGCGTAGGCGGCGATCTTGCCGGCGAACAGCGCCAGTTCCAGATCTTTCAGCAGGGCATCCTTGTCACCTGAAATCTTCGTGGCGCCGGCGTTGCCATAGGCCTTTTCCGCCGCCAGCCGCTCGTCCTTGATCGATGACAGAACGCGTGCCGCCACCGCCGCCTCGATCGCCGTCGCCGGAATGCCGAGTTGCTGCGCCTCGATGACCGACCATTTGCCGGTGCCCTTCTGGCCGGCGCGGTCGAGGATGATGTCGACCACCGGCTTGCCGGTCTTCGGATCGTCTGATGCCAGCACCTTGGCGGTGATCTCGATCAGGTAGGAATTGAGCCGGCCCTTGTTCCAGTTGGAAAACACCGTGCCGATGTCCTTCGGCCCCATGCCCAGGCCGTCGCGCAGGATGCCGTAAATTTCGGCGATCATCTGCATGTCGGCATATTCGATGCCGTTATGGATGGTCTTGACGAAATGCCCGGCGCCGTCGGTGCCGAGCCATGCCGCGCAGGGTTCGTCCTTGAACTTGGCGGAGATCGCCGTCAGCACCTTCTCGACGCGCTTCCACGAGTCCTCCGTACCGCCGACCATGATCGACGGCCCGTGGCGCGCGCCCTCCTCGCCGCCGGACACGCCCATGCCGATGAAGGTGAGATCCGAGCCGGAAAGCTCGGAGAAGCGCCGCATCGTGTCGCGGAAATTGGCATTGCCGGCGTCGATGACGATGTCGTTGGCCGACAGCACGCCGCGCAGGGCCGCGATCTGTTCGTCGACCGGCTTGCCGGCCAGCACCATGATGATGATCGGGCGCGGCGGCCGGATCGCGGCGGCGAGCTCTTCCAGGCTGTAGCAGGGCACGACCATGTCCCTGAGCGCGCCGGCATTCTCGATGAAAGCGTCGGTGCGCGCCCTGGTGCGGTTGAAGACAGCGATGCGGTGCCCGTGCTCGGCGATGTTGAGCGCCAGGTTGGAGCCCATCGTGCCAAGGCCGATCAGGCCGATTTCGGCATTTTCCATCGTTTCTTCCCTGCTTTCGGATCGTTTGTTGAGACCGCGATTTTGCGGGCGATGATTGACGGGCCTTGACGCCTGCGTCAACCGCCTCGCCGAATTGTGTTACCCGGATTTCGGTTGTGCCCGTGTAGAGGTACCTAGCAGTCCGGCCTTACGGCCTGATGTCGACGGGCGCCTCGATCTTCACCATCTGAAAATCCGAGACCAGTATGTCGATGCGCACCGTCCACCGGCCCGGCACCGGGATGACGAGGTTGTCGACGCGCCAGCTGCCGTCACCGGGCTTGCTCGCAGCGCGCTTCAGCGGCTCGATGCCGGAATCGGGTTTTGACAGCACAAGCGTCACCTCCTTGGCGTCGAGCGGGCCGAAATCGCCGCTCATGATGACCATCGAGGCAACGACCGGGCCGGCATGGCCGGGAGTGATGCTGAGATCGGCCATCGCTTGCAGCGCGTGGATATGAACCGACACCGGTTGCGCTGCCGCAATCGCCAGGGCTCGGGGCGGCGGTGTGAAGCGCCAGCCCGCGGCAACGCCGAAAATCGCCAACACGATCAACATCTCGACGCCGATCGAGCGGACCAGCCTGCGTTGAACTTCCGTCGATCCCGCCTCGGCCGATGCGGTGAGTTTCCAGCGATTGACGGCAGCAAGCGTGAACAGAAAGACCAGCAGCCCCAGCTTGATAAGCAGCAGCCTTCCATAGGCGGTCTCGACCAAAGCCGCGGGTGTCTGCACCTGGATGACGGCAAGCACGATGCCGGCAGCGGCAAGCACGGCCACCACGGGCAGGATCGCCCAAGAAAACCGCCGCAGGAATGGCGTGGCCCCCGCCGATTGCCCCTTCAGCGCCAGCCCGAGTGGGATCAATGCGCCGGCCCACAACGCGATGCCGACGCCGTGCAGGAACACCATCGGCCGCGTCAGCCACTGCGGTTCGGCGGCACTGGCATGGCCGCTGGCGGCAAGGGCAACCCCCACCCCGGCCAGGCCGACCAGCGCCAATGGTTTGGCGGTGGCGCGGG
>NZ_RZTC01000131.1:0-1871 GCF_004023165.1 Mesorhizobium sp. M7A.F.Ca.MR.176.00.0.0
GAGATCGAGGGACCGGTGATCATCCGCCATGCCGCCGACCTGCCGGATGGGCTCTCGCCGCACATGAAGCCGCTGATCGAGTGGCATTTCGCAAACGGGAATTAAGGGCGCGTCTTGTTCTGCGCCGCGTTGCGATCGTTGCGGGCGGCAACGAGGAACAGGATAAAGCCGATGCCCAGCAAGCCGCCCATGGCCATCCCCATGGTCTGGCCGACGACCGCCTGGAAGTCAGCGGTGACGCGATCGGGATTGGCCATGCCGAAGCGGGCGAGATACCACCAGATGCCTGCAAGACCTGCCTCGATGATCACCATCGCCAGGACCAGTCGCGCCTTCTTGCTCATCCCGCATTCCTCCATCCAGGTGAATTGCCCTAGCATCGCGAACGGCGCGGCGACAGTGCCGGCGCGGGACGAACAAGCAAAGGTTGTGCAAATCCGGACAGAGTGCCGGATGCGACCGAGGCCGCCATCCTATTCGTGCCGCAGCGCGTCGATCGGGTCGAGCCTGGCGCCGCGCAGCGCAGGGAAGAAGCCGAACACCATGCCGATCAGGGCGGAAAAGCCGACGGCGAGCAGGATCACCGCCGGGCTCGGCGCGAAGGGAATGGTCAGCGTCACCGCGGCGAGGCCGGCCAGCGCCAGCCCGATCAGGATGCCGATGATGCCGCCGAGCAGCGACAGCACCGTCGCCTCGACCAGGAACTGGATGAGGATGTGCTTTTCATGCGCGCCGATGGCCAGCCTGATGCCGATCTCGCGCGTGCGTTCGGTGACCGACACCAGCATGATGTTCATGATGCCGATGCCGCCGACCAGCAGGCTGACGCCGGCGACGGCGCCCAGCATGCCGGTCATGGTGGTTGTGGCGCTGGCCATGGCGTCGGCGATCTGGGTCATGTCGCGGATGGCGAAATCGCTCTCGCGATCGGGTGTGATGCGGCGCGCGTCTCGCAAGATGTCCTCGACGCGCGGCTGCAACTCGCTGGTCGGCGTGCGGTCGTCGGCGGCGATGTAGATGTTGTCGATGTCGCGGTTGCCGGCGATACGGCGCTGGTAGGCGTGCAGCGGCATCAGCACGACATTGTCCTGGTCCTGGCCGAAGCCGGTATAGCCCTTGGGCTCGAGCAGGCCGATGATCTTGCAGGAGGTGCGGTTGACGCGGATGATCTCGCCCTCGGGATCGCCGGCGCCGAAGAACTGCTGGCGCACGGTCTCGCCGATCAGGCACACGCCTGTGCCCGAGCGGGTTTCGGAATCGCTGAACGGGCGGCCCGACACCAGCTTCCAGTCGCGCGCATCGAGATAGGCGCTGTCGGTGCCGGTGACGCCCGAGGTCAGGCTCTCGGTGCCGAAGATGACGCGCACCTGTTTTTGCGAGGCAGGCGAAATGGCGCGCGCGCCAGTCAGGTGCGCCACCAGCGCCGCCAGGTCCTTTTCCGCGAGCGGACGCACCACCTGGTCGAGCCCGCCCGGTCCGCCGGGGCCGGCCGGACGGCCGGAGCGGACCACCAGCAGATTGCTGCCGAGCTTGGAGATGTCGGCCTTGACCTTTGCTGTGGTGCCCGAGCCGATGGTGAGCATGGCGATGACGGCGGCAACGCCGATGACGATGCCGAGCAGCGTCAGGAACGACCGCAGTACATTGCGGCGGATCGAGCGCAGCGAGAGGCGGACGGTTTCCCAGATCATGGCTATGCGATCTCCAGCTTCCTGGAATCCGAAGCGACATGGCCGTCGAGGAAGCGGATTGTGCGTTCGGCATATTCGGCGACGTCGGCCTCATGCGTGACCATGGCGATGGTCAGGCCAAGCTCGGTGTTGAGCCGGGTGAGCAGGTCCATGATCTCGTGCGTGCGGGCGGTGTCGAGA
>NZ_RZTC01000131.1:1881-8684 GCF_004023165.1 Mesorhizobium sp. M7A.F.Ca.MR.176.00.0.0
CCGGACAGCTCGGCCGGCGTGTGGTGCTCACGGCCGACAAGGCCGACCTCCGCCAGCGCCTGCATGGCAAGGTCGCGGCGCTCGCGCGCGGCAACACCGCGATAGATCAGCGGCAGTTCGACATTTTCGGCTGCCGTGGTGCGGGCCAGCAGATTGTAGCCCTGGAAGACGAAGCCGACATAAAGGTTGCGCAGCATGGCGCGGCGGTTGCGGTCGAGCCGGCCGGCGTCGATGCCCATGAAGGAATAGGTTCCGGCCGTCGGCGTGTCGAGGCAGCCGATGATGTTCATCGCCGTCGACTTGCCGGAGCCGGACGGACCCATGATGGCAACGAATTCGCCACGCCGGATCGCTAGATCGACGCCTGCCAGCGCATGCACCTTGGCCTCGCCCTGGCCGTAGCTCTTCCAGACCTTGTCGAAGGTGATGAGGGTCGCGCCCGTAGCCACGGCATCAGCTCCGCTGCTGCGACGCGGTGATGATTTGTGCGCCTTCGTCCAGGCCCGAAATGATCTCGGTCAGTTCGCCGTCGGTGGAGCCGATCTTGACATTGACCGGGTGCGGACGCCCGTTCTCCAGCACGTAGAGCGTGCGCGAGCCGTCGGTGGGGACTGTGGCGGCCTGGCGCTGGCGATTGCCGCCGGGGCGCCCCATGCGGCCGGTGAACAGGTCGCTCAGGCTCCAGCCGCGGGCGGCCTGCTGCGCCGGGCGATAGCGGAAGGCGGTGGCGGGTACGGTGAGCACGCCCTTAGCCTGTTTTGTGACGACCGAAACGGTGGCGGTCATGCCGGGCCGCAGCAACAGCTCGTTGTTGTCGACCTCGAGCCGCGCATTGTAGGTGACGACGCCGTCGGTGGTGACCGAGGCATAGGAGATGTCGCGGATCTCGGCATCGAACGGCCGCTCGGGGAAGGCATCCACGGTGAAGCGGGCATGCTGGCCTGACTTGACCGCGCCGATGTCGGCCTCGTCGACCGCCGCCACCAGTTCCATGTTCCTGAGATCGGCGGCGATGATGAACAGCACCGGCGCCTGCAGGGAGGAGGCGACCGTCTGGCCGGGATCGACCGATCGCGTAAGCACGATGCCGTCGATCGGCGCATAGATGGTGCTCTTGGCAAGGTCGGTCTGCTGCGCCTTGAGGTCGGCCTGGGCGATGGCGAGGTTGGCCTGCGCACTGTCGAGGGCTGCCTTGGAACGGTCGCGCGTGGCGGTTGCTGCTTCAAGCGACTGGTCGGTCGCCATGCCGCGCCTGGTCAGTTCGGCGGCGCGCACAAGCGCCTTCTCGTTTTCGGCCAGCGTAACCGTGGCGTCCTCGACATTGGCGGCGGCGGCCTTGGCCGAAGCTTCGGCGCGCTCGATCTGGACTTCGAGTTTCACCGTGTCGAGTGTCGCCAGCACGTCACCCTTCTTGACCTGCTGGTTCTCCTCGGCCGAGACCGAGCGGATGATGCCGGACAGTTCGCTTGAAATGTCGACCTGGGTAAGGGGCTGCAACGTGCCGGTCGCCGACACCGCGACGGTGAGGTCCGCCTTGGCGGCAGGCACGGTGGTGTAATCGATCCTGGCCGGCGAGCCGGCATACCACTGATAGACGCCGAGCGCGGCAGCGAGCACGATCAACGCCAGCAGAGCATATAGCCAGCCGCGCCGGCGCGACTTTCGCCGACCCGTTCTGTCGAGCCCGAGCGCCGTCTCGATGGCGGAATCCGATTCCGTCTTTGGCAGATTGACAATCTGGTCCACGCTGGACCCCTATAATGCGCAATGTCCCTATCTGTGCACAGATCAGGCTTACTGGTTCAAATATCAAATTAAATTTCGCCCATGTTGGGATTGAGGCAGGAATGAAAACCCGGAATTACTTGCTCTACGATGTGTTTACGACCGAGCGATTGGCCGGCAATCCCTTGGCCGTCGTGCTGGACAGCAAGGGATTGGACACGGCGGCGATGCAGGCCATCGCGCGTGAGTTCAATCTGTCGGAATCGGTTTTCGTGCTGCCGCCGGACAATCCCAAGCACAAAAACCGCATTCGAATCTTCACCCCCGACTATGAAATGCCGTTCGCCGGCCATCCGACGGTCGGCGCCGCGATCGCGCTGGCCGAACTGGCGCAAGAGGGCGGCGCCGGCATCTTCGTGCTGGAGGAAAACATCGGCCCGGTGCGGTGTGCCGTCAGCAAGCATGACGGCAACACTTTTGCCGAGTTCGACCTGGCGAAGCTGCCGGAGCCGCTGAAGCTCGATGCCGATCCGGAGGCGATCGGTGCCGCGCTTGGGCTGACGCCGCATGAGATCGGCTTCGAGAATCACCGCGTCGCGTTCTGGTCGGCGGGCGTGCCCTACGTCACCATCCCGGTTGCCAATCTTGAGGCGGCGGGCCGCATCCGGCTGGACAACCAGGCCTGGTCGGAACTGGCGCCGCGCAAGAGCGAGTGGGCCTTCGCCAGTCCCTATGTCTACTGCCGCGAAACGGTGAACCACGAAAGCGCCTTCCATGTGCGCATGATCGTGCCCGGCACGCCTTCCTATGAGGATCCGGCAACCGGCTCGGCGGCAGCGGCCTTTGCCGGCGCCATCATGCATTTCGACGCGCCGACCGACGGCATTTCGCAGTTGTGGATCGAGCAGGGGCTGGAGATGGGCCGGCCTTCGCGCATCCGCCTCGAACTGACCGTGCAAGGCGGAAAACTGGCCTCGGCGCGCATTGGCGGCAACGCGATCAAGGTGGCGGAGGGCAAGCTTTTCGTGTGATCGCGCTACGGTCGTCATCCTAGGGCGGAGCAAGGAGCGAAGCGACGCGGCGCAGACCCTGGGATCCATGCCGCGACCGTCGGGCTGAATACCGACGGTGCAGATTGAGCGCACCTCGTCTACTGTTTTCAGCTCGCTAGCAGGCACATGTTTTCTGCACCGTTGCGTTCTTCGGTTGGCGTCCCGGCATGGATCCCAGGGTCTTCGCGACGGAGCTTTGCTCCTGCTTCGCCCAGGGATGACGAACCCCAGGAGCGATTTGTCGGGAAATGATTCCGGCAGGGCTGGACAGGACCGATGGTGGCGGCTATATGCCCGCCAACGCCGGTTTTTGCCGGCCGAGTGGGTGCGTAGCTCAGTTGGTAGAGCAGCTGACTCTTAATCAGCGGGTCCACAGTTCAATCCTGTGCGCACCCACCAAATTCCTAGAAGAGTTGGTGGAAAGACCCTGAAAGCGAGACGCGTTTGGCGCGTCTCGGGCAGGCTGTCTGACTGTGATTCTTTAACCGCGCTATCCGGATCTCGTGGCGATTCAGCCGCGTTGGAAAATGCGGCTCAGAAACCGGCCGAATCGAAAAGCATGGCTCTTTTCCCCGGCTGCAGCATCGCTGGCGCCAATTCCGTCTTTTCCCCCGGAGAAATCGCTGATGAGCCACCAGAAGAAGACCAGGAAGACAACGAAAATGCCGGTGTCGATCGGGCCATGACTTGAATAGCTGCTGTGACGGAACACAACAGCGACCGCCCCGGCGATAAACACCGCAGCCGCGGCAGGATGAAATTTCTTCATCTGCAAAATCTATTTGAGAATCGCCGTTACGGGAAGATGCGTCCTTTGTCGTGACAACGGCATCTTTGTCGGCCCGATACGGGGAATGAATAACTACTTCTCCGAAACGCCAGCCTCGGCAAAGCTCGCCATCCTTGCATGGCACTCCAGCGCCGAGCGGACGATGTTGACGGCCAGGCAGGCGCCGGAGCCTTCGCCGAGCCGCATGCCGAGATCGAGCAGCGGCGGCAGGCCGAGGGCTTCGAGCAGGCCACGGTGGCCCGATTCCGCCGAGACATGGGCTGCTATGGTGTGCGCGAGGGCGGTCGGGTGCAGCTTTGCCAGCGGGGCCGCGGCGGCGGTGCAGACGAAGCCGTCGAGCAGTACGGGTATGCCGAGATGCCGGGCGGCCAGCGTCGCCCCGAAGATGGCGGCGAGTTCGCGGCCTCCGAGTGCCGCGGCAATACCCAGCGGATCGGTGAGCGCTGCGGCGTGGCGCTTCAGCCCGGCTTCGATGGCGACCACCTTGCGCTTGAGGCCGGCATCGTCGACACCGGTGCCGCGCCCGGTCCATTTTTCCGCGCCGCCGCCGAACAGGGCTGCTGAGATGGCAGCCGCCGGCGTCGTGTTGCCGATGCCCATTTCGCCGAAGCAGATCAGGTCGAGATCCTTCGTCACGGCATCATAGCCGGCCGAGACCGCCTCCAGAAAGGCCTTCTCGTCCATTGCCGGCCCTTGTGTGAAATCGCCTGTCGGATGGTCGAGATCGAGCGGAATGACGTCGAGTTCGGCGCCGGCCATGCGGGCAAGCTGGTTGATGGCGGCACCGCCGCCGGCGAAATTCGCCACCATCTGCACGGTGACCTCGGAAGGATAGGCCGACACGCCTTGCGCGGTGACGCCATGGTTGCCGGCGAAGACGAAGACTTTTACGCGGTCGAGTTTTGGCATGTCGCGGCCCTGCCAGCGCGCCAGCCAGGCGGCGATCGTCTCCAGCCGGCCAAGGCTGCCTTGCGGCTTGGTCAGCGTGTCCTGGCGGCGGGCGACCGCATTGGCCGCGGCATCGCTGCCGGCCGGCAGGTCGAGGCAGGCGGCGCGCAATTCACTAAGGGATTTGAAGGGCATGGGGGCAAAGTCTCCGAAAAGGAATCAGGCCAAGAGAATCAGGCCAAAGGATCAGGAAAGCGCTACGGAAGCGACGAGCAGCACCGCGATCTCGCTTGCCTGCTGCAAGGCTCCGATCGTGTCGCCGGTCTGGCCATCGATCTGGTTGAGGCAAAGGGCGCGGAAAGCGGCAAACAGCAGGCCAAGCAGGATCAGCGCGAAGATGGCTCCGCCCAGTCCAAGCAGGAGCAGCGGGATCGCGCCGAGCACGGCGCCGGCGATGGCGGTTTCCTGCGAGACGGTGCCGGCATCGGCCGAGAGGCCATCGACCCGCGCTGAAGGCAAGAGATGCATGAAGGCGCCAAGCAGGCCGCGCGAGGCCGCGTGTGCGGCTATGAGGGCGAAGAGGGCCTGAGTGGGATCGACGAACTCCGACAGCGCGCTCCAGCGGATCAGCAGCGACAGGCCCAGCGCCGCGGCACCATATGTACCGATGCGGCTGTCGCGCATGATCTCGAGTTTGCGGCCGCGCGATTTGCCGCCGCCAAAGCCGTCGGAGACGTCGGATAGCCCGTCCTCATGCAGGCAGCCGGTGGTGAGCACGGTTGCCACGAGAGCAAGGGCCGCCGCTGGCCCCATGGCCAGGCCAAACCGTTCGGCCGTGGCAAAGACGATGGCGCCGATCAGGCCGACGACAAGTCCGGCAATGGGGGCTGCCCAGATCGCGGCGGCAAGGCTGCGGCCGCGAAAATCGAAGACGGGCAGCGGCAGACGGGTGAAGAAGACCAGGCATAGCGCGATGTCGTCGACAACCTGCCGCGGTGAAAGGGCCAGATTCCTGAACTTCATGCTCTAGCCTCTCGCAATCGCATGGAAAAAGGTGCCGCTGACATGGCCGCGCCGGTAGCCCGAGGCGCCGATCGGATTGCCCTGGCCATCGGCGAGGTCGGCCAGCGGCTCGTCATTGCCGGTAGAGGTCATCTGCGCATAGTGGAATTCGTGGCCACGGATCAGCGCACCTTGTGAGCCCAGCGGGCAGTCGGCGCGCAACCGCGCCTCGCGGTAGCCGAGGTTCATCTTGCGCCTGGCGAAGCTGGTGGAATGGCCGAGCAGGCCGAGCATCGCATGCGTGTCGCCCGATGCGTCCTCCAGCGCTTCGCCCAGCACCATGAAGCCACCGCACTCGCCATGGATGGGCTTTGCCGCGGCGAAGAGGGTCATCCCAGCGCGGAAATTCGCGGCGGCGGCGAGCTTGCCGGCGTGAAGCTCGGGATAGCCGCCCGGCAGCCAGCAGACATCGCAGGTCTCGTCGGGCGCTTCGTCGGCGAGCGGCGAGAACGGGACGATTTCCGCACCCGCCTTGCGCCAGTAGGCGGCGACATGCGGATAGAGGAAGGTGAAGGCGGCATCCTCGGCCAGTGCGATCCGCTGGCCGGGCGGCACCAGTGCGTCGGTGAAGCCGCCAGACGCCGGGGTGAAGGGTGTCGCCAGGGCCATGATCGCATCGAGGTCGAGCGATTTCTCCGCCATGTCGGCCAGCCGGTCGAGATGCGCCATCAGGTCGTCATATTCGCCGGCCTGGACGAGGCCGAGATGGCGTTCGGGCAGGTTCAGAGTGGGATCGCGCAGGATGGCGCCGACGACCGGCAGGCCGATCGCCTCGATGGCGTCGCCCGACAGCCGGCGGTGCCGCTCGCTGCCCAACCGGTTGAGCACTACACCGGCCATGCGTACATCCGGATCGTAGGTGGCAAAACCCTTGGCGACGGCGGCCGCGGTGGTCGACTGGCCGGAAACGTCGAGCACCAGCAGCACCGGCAGGCCGTAGAGCCGCGCCAGGTCGGCCGCCGAACCGGTGCGGCCGGGCGAGGCCGGAATGCCGTCGAACAGGCCCATGGCGCTTTCGAGGATGACGAAATCGGTGTCGTCGGCGGCTTGCGCGGCGAGTGCGTTGAGCAGCGATGGCGGCATCGCCCAGCTGTCGAGATTGACGCCGGACAATCCCGTGGCGGCGGTGTGGAAGCCGGGGTCGATATAGTCGGGGCCGGATTTGGCGCCTCGCACCTTCAGCCCACGCCGGGTGAGCGCGCGTAAAATGCCGATGGTGACGCTGGTCTTGCCGGAGCCGGAGCGCGGCGCGCCGACGATGATGGCGCGGGCCGTCATGCTTGTCC
>NZ_RZTC01000131.1:8694-15443 GCF_004023165.1 Mesorhizobium sp. M7A.F.Ca.MR.176.00.0.0
CCCGCCAGTGCCGCGCGCATGGCAACGATGCCGCCGACGATGATCAGCGCCGGCGAGGCAAGACCGGCGGCCGCGGCTTCCTCGGCAATGGTGGCGAGCGTGGCGACGACGGTTCGTTCCTGCGGCGTGGTCGCCGCGACGATCACTGCCGCCGGTGTCGACGGCGCCAGCCCGCCATCGAGCAGTGCCGCCGCGATCAAAGGCAGGTTGGCCATGCCCATATAGACGACGACAGGCTGGCCGGTGCGGGCGATTGCCGCCCAATCGAGATCGTCATCGGTGCCGGCGGCGTGGCCGGTCGCCAGGATCACTGCCTTGTTGATGCCGCGCATGGTGGCCGGAATGCCGGTCGCGGCCAGAGCGCTGAGGCCCGAGGTCAGGCCTGGCAGCACGCGGAACGGGATGTTTTCATGCGCCAGCGCCAGGGCTTCTTCGCCGCCGCGGCCGAAAATATAGGGATCGCCGCCCTTCAGCCTGACGACGCGGCGGCCGTCGCGTGCCAGCCGCACCAAAAGGGCGGTGATGTCATCCTGTTTCATCGACGGTTTGCCGCCGCGCTTGCCAGCAAAGAAAAGCTCGGCATTTTCGGCAACGGCGACGACATCGGATGAGACCAGCGCGTCGTAGACCAGCGCATCCGCCTCGGCCAAAGCCGCCAGCACTTCAAGCGTCAGGCAACCGGGGTCGCCGGGGCCGGCGCCGGCCAGCCAGACATGGCCAGGCTCCAGCCGGCGCGGCTTGAAGTTCAGCCGGGACAAGGCTTTTTCGAGCGTAGCGTTTTCGCCGGTGTTTTTGTTGCTGCCGCTCACAATCCGTCCCGTCCGCGAAAACGCCGCTGGTAGTGGGCGTCGTACAATGAACTCTCGCCAAAACCTTCGGCTGCCAGCGAGCGGCCGACGAAGATGATCGCCGTGCGCTCCATCGGATCGGCGGCGAGCAGCGCCTCGATGGTCGCCAGCGTACCGGTCAGCACACGCTCGTCCGGCCAGGAGGCGCGGAAGACGACCGCCACCGGGCAATCGCCGCCATAGTGCGGCGTGAGCTCGGCAACGACGCGGTCGATGGCGTGGATGGCTAGATGAATCGCCAGCGTGGCGCCGGTGCGGCCGAAGCCGGCCAGCGTTTCGCCGGGCGGCATTTTTGATGCGCGTCCGGAGATGCGGGTCAGCACCAGGCTTTGCGCGACTTCAGGAATGGTCAGCTCGCGGCGCAATGCGGCGGCGGCAGCGGCGAAGGAGGGGACGCCCGGCGTCAGCGTGTAGGGAATGCCATGCTTTTCCAGCCGGCGGATCTGCTCGGCGACGGCGCTCCACACCGACAGGTCGCCGGAAAGCAGGCGGGCGACATCATGGCCCGATTTGTGGGCCGCGACATACTCGGCCTCGATCTCGTCGAGCGACATCGGCGCGGTGTCGACCAGTTTTGTTCCGGGCGCGCAATGCTGCAAAAGCTCGGGCGCGACGATCGAACCGGCATGCAGGCAGACCGGGCAGCTTGCAAGGAGCTTGGCGCCGCGCAGTGTGATGAGGTCGGCGGCACCTGGACCAGCGCCGATGAAATGGACGGTCATGGCGCATCTCCGCTGATGGCGATGGCGCAGGTGACCGGGCCGAGCACCGTGCGCGGGCCAAGCAGTTTGGCGCCTTTGCCGACGACGGCAAGGGCGGATGCCTCGGAAACCGATGGGGTTCCGGCAACATCCTGCGAGAGGTCGGAATGGCTGAGCGTGTCCGACGAGGCGGCCTGAAGCGTGGCGTCATCGACGACGATGACCGGAAGACTCAGCACGCGGCCAGCGGCGGCGATCGCTTCTTCATCCTTCTTGAACTCGGCAGTCGCCAGTGCCGAAAGTGCCGTCATCGTCAGGCCATGAGTCTCCAGCGCGGTTTCGATCGCGGCAAGCACGTCTTCGACGCTCACGCCTTTTCGGCTGCCGATGCCCGCGACCATCATGGCTTGACCCAGCTCCATTGGGTCACTGGCATGGCCGGCCGCCAGGCCTGCATCGCGCCGACCGGCGATGCGCGAGAGATGGCGATGCGGGTGAGATCGCCGCCGAGCTTGGTATGCTGGGCGAGGAGCAAGGCTTCCATCTCCAGCGTCACCGCATTGGCCACGAGACGGCCGCCCGGGCGCAGCGCCTTGATGGCAGCATTCAGCACGCCGGCATCGCTGCCGCCGCCGCCGATGAAGATCGCGTCCGGCGTGTCCAGCCTGGCAAGTGCCCTGGGCGCGCTGCCTTCCATCACGACAAGGCCGGGAACGCCGCAGACGGCCGCGTTGCGGCCAATGCGGGCGGCGCGGATCGGATCGGCCTCGATGGCAATGGTGCGCATGGAAGGGTGGGCCAGCATCCATTCGATGCCGATGGAACCGGAACCGGCGCCGATGTCCCACAGCAATTCGCCGCGTTTCGGCGCCAGCGCCGACAGTGTGATGGCGCGGACTTCGCGCTTGGTGATCTGGCCGTCATGGTCGAACAGATGATCGGCAAGGCCTGATGTGAGCGGCAGGACGCGCGCGTCCGGACCGGATTCAACTTCGACCGCCAGAACGTTGAGTGGATTGATGTTTTCGAGATCGAAGGCATCGGCGCGGATCGTGCGGTGGTCCTCGCTTGGCCCACCCAACGCCTCCAGGATCGTCAGCCGCGATGCGCCGAAGTCGAGTTCGGTGAGCAGGCGCGCTATTGCAGCGGGGGCTTCGGCATCCGAGGTCAGTGCCAAAATGCGCGCGCGTGGCTGCAGCAGCGGCCGGATCAGGTCGAGCGGCCGGCCGTGCAGCGAGACGGTCTCGATGTCCTGCAGCGCCCAGCCAAGGCGCGCGGCCGCCAGCGAAACGGCCGACGGTGCGGGGATGACATGCATCTCCTGTTGCTTGACCTTGCGCGCGAGGGTGGCGCCGACGCCGTGGAAGAACGGATCGCCTGAAGCGAGCACGCAGACGCGCCTGTCGGCAAGCGCCAGCACGTCAGCCATCTCGGCATCGAAAGGAACCGGCCAGGCGCGCGCCTCGCCCTTGGCGAAGGAAGCGACCAGCGCCAGGTGCCGCTTGCCGCCGAAGATGATCTCCGCCTCGGCAATCCGCTGCTTGGCCTCGTCGCCGAGACCCGCTAAACCGTCCTCGCCGATGCCGACGATTGTGAGCCATTTTGGGGTGAGCTTGGCACCGCGCGGACCTTCAGCAGGCATGATGACCCACCGTATTCTGATCCTCGGCGGCACCACCGAAGCCCGGCAACTGGCCGGAAAACTGGCGGCGCGCGCCTCGGTCACGCTGTCGCTGGCTGGCCGCACTGAAAGCCCGGTCGCGCAAGGCGTGCCGGTGCGAACGGGGGGCTTTGGCGGTGCCGATGGATTGGCCGATTATTTGCGGAAAGAGCCTATCGATCTGCTGATCGACGCGACGCACCCCTATGCGGCGCAGATCTCCGCCAATGCGGCGCAAGCCGCCCGCGTGGCCGGTGTGCCGATCCTTGCGCTGCGACGCCCCGGCTGGGAGCCTGTCGAAGGCGACCGCTGGACTGAGGTCATTACATCCGGCGATGCCGCGCGAGCGCTTGGACTGGCGCCGCGCCGTGTTTTCCTGGCGCTGGGCCGGCAAGAGGTCGCTGCTTTCGAAGCTGCGCCCCAGCATCATTATCTCGTCCGCAGCGTCGACGCGATCGAGCCCAAGCTTGCCGTGCCGGATGCGAGCTATCTTCTGGCCCGTGGCCCGTTTCGTGAGGCGGAGGAACGCGCGCTGCTCGAAAAGCAACGCATCGATGTCGTCGTGTCCAAGAACAGCGGCGGCGAAGCGACTTATGGCAAGATCGCCGCGGCGCGGGCGCTTGGCCTCGAGGTGGTCATGATCCAACGGCCAGTCTTGCCGGATGTTCCAGCGGCTGAAAGCGTTGAAGCGCTGACCATGATGGTCGATCATTTTGTCCGCCCCGTGGACGAGCGCGGCGTGTAGACCAGCGCCGGCTTCTCCGCGCGCTTGATGATGCGGGTCTCCGGCGAGCCGATGATGATGCAGGTCGCCATGTCGGCCTTCTCTGCCTCGACATCGGCCAGCAGGTAGACCTCGATGCGCTCATCCGGGCGGCCGGCGGCGCGGCCGAAAATCACCGGTGTGGTGCCGGGCAGGATCGCGGTGAGGCACTCGAAGGCGCGGCCGAGCTGCCAGGGGCGCGCCTTGCTGATCGGGTTATAGAGCGCGATGACGAAGCCGGCGCCGGCTGCCGCCAGCAGGCGCAGTTCGATCAGCTCCCATGGCTTCAGATTGTCGGACAGCGAGATGGCGCAGAAATCATGGCCGAGCGGCGCGCCGATGCGGGCGGCGACCGCCAGCATGGCGGTGATGCCGGGCACCACAGCGACATCGACCGCGCGCCATTCGGCCGGGCCGGCCTCGATCGCCTCGCAGACGGCCGCCGCCATGGCGAACACGCCGGGATCGCCACCGGAAACCACCGCGACGTCGTGGCCCTCGGCGGCTTTGATCAGTGCGTCCTTGGAGCGGGCGAGTTCCTCGCGATTGTCGGAAGCGACGCGGGTCTGTTCCGGGCGCAATTCCAGCCGGTCGAGATACGGTTTGTAGCCGTAAAAGAATTTCGCCTCGGCGACGGCGCGGCTGGCTTCCGGAGTGACCTGATCGGCATTGCCGGGCCCAAGGCCGATGACAGTGAGGCGGCCGCTCATGCCTGCGCTCCCACGGCGCCGGGGCGGCCGGACCAGCCGGCGACCAGCACGATGGCGAAATAGGGCGCCTTGTCGTCCGTCTTGTCGGCCAGCTTCATCGACACGCTGCCGGCCATGGTACCGCGCTCGACATAGACGGCGCGCGACAGCTTGGCCGTAGCCTCCAGCGCCCGCCTGATCTTTGGCAGGTTGCGGCCGACCTTCATGATGACGGCGGCATCGGTGTCAGCCAGCCGGCGCGTCAGCTCGAACTCGCTCATCGTGCCGGGCAGCACCGTCAGCACATCGTCGCCCTGGACGATCGGGACACCAGTCTGCGACCAGCAGCCGGACATGGCGGTGACGCCGGGAATAACTTCGGTCGGGAAGCGATGGGCGAGGCGCACATGCAGATGCATGTAGGAGCCGTAGAAAAGCGGGTCGCCCTCGGACAGCACCGCAACCATCCTGCCTGCCTGGAGGTGCTCGGCGACCTTCTCGGCGGACTCCTCGTAGAAAGCCGTGATCTGCGAGCGGTAGTCGTCGTGATCCCTAGCGATTTCGGTGGTGACGGGATAGAGCAGCGGCAATTCCGTCATTTCAGGCCGGAACTGCGCTTCGACGATGGCGCGCGCATTGCTGTTGTTGCCGCGCTTGGCGAAATAGGCCACGACATCGGCTTCCGCCAAGGCCCGCGCGGCTTTCAGGGTCAGCAGTTCGGGGTCGCCGGGACCGGTGCCGACGCCGACGAGACGACCTTTGGGAAGGGCGTTCACAGGCCGGGCCTCGCCAATGAATTGAGCGCGGCGGCGGTCATGGCGCTGCCACCGAGCCGGCCGCGCACGATGGCGTAGGGAACGCCGTAGGAATTCTCGGCCAGTGCGTCCTTCGATTCGGCAGCACCGACGAAGCCGACCGGCATGCCGATGATGGCCGCAGGCTTCGGCGCGCCGTCGCGCAGTTTTTCCAATAGATAGAACAGCGCGGTCGGTGCATTGCCGATGGCAACCACCGAGCCCGCCATGCGCTCGCCCCACAAATCGATCGCGGCGGCCGAGCGGGTGTTGCCGATTTGCCCAGCGATGTCGTGCGTGCGCGGATCGCGCAAGGTGCAGATCACCTCGTTGCCGGCTGGCAGCCTGGCGCGGGTGACGCCATGCGAGACCATTTCCGCGTCGCAGAAAATCGGCGCGCCCGCCGCCAAAGCGGTGCGGGCAGCGGCAACCAAATCCGTGGAGAACACAAAATGACTTGAAGCTTCGACCTGGCCGCAGGCATGGATCATGCGGATGGCGACATCGGCCTCGGCCTCGGAGAAGCGCGAAAGATCAGCCTCGGCGCGGATAATGGCGAAGGAGCGCTCATAGATCGCCGTGCCGTCATGGATGTAGTCGTAGGCGGCCATGCTCATTTCCGTTTTTCAGTTTGGGCCTGTCGGTAAGCCTCGGCGATACCGGCCGGCCCGAGCCTTGTCAGGCAAGCAGCGGCAGTCTCGCCTTGATATCGTGCGCTGCGGATCATTGCCGCGACGCGGCCGATGCCGCGCGCGGCGTCATAGCCCGGCCTGTAGCCCGCAGGAAGGGCCTTTGCCGTCGCGTTCACGACAAGTCCGGCTCCGTTTTCGCCGCCGACAATCGTCAGCGTCGCCAGGGCGGGGTGGGCGCAGCCTTTGGCACAGCCGGAAATGTGCAGGGTGAAGTCGAGGATGTCGGCGTTTTCAGTGGCAATCGTCTCGGCGATGTCGCGCGTGGCGATGCGGCCGGAGGCACAGGCCGGCGTGCCGGAGCAAGCGGCAATGCGCGTGCGCGGGTCGGTGGGGGCGGTGACGAAGCCGAGGGCGGTGGCGGTGTGTTGGAGGGGTTGGTTGGCTGCCGGTGGCTGGCCAAGGAAGAGCAGGGCACGACTGGGGGCGAGGCGGATTTCGGTTGTGTTGAGGGAGAGGGCGCTTTGGGCGAGCGCGATGATCTTGTCTGCCGGCATGCTGCCGTAGGGGAGGGCAATGCCGAGGGCAATGGCGTCGCCGGCTAAGGGGAAAAGGCCGCTAGGTTTACGCGAGGCGCCCCCCTCTGTCCTGCCGGACATCTCCCC
>NZ_RZTC01000132.1:0-15426 GCF_004023165.1 Mesorhizobium sp. M7A.F.Ca.MR.176.00.0.0
TGCCTCTGCTGTTCGCCTCCGGCCCAGACGAGGTCGATGCACCGGTCGAGCCCCTGCTGGCAGCGCTCAGGACAGCCGGCGCAAGGCAGGTCGTCCTCACCTGCGGCCGGCGCGGCTCCTACTTCGACGATGGCATGAGCGTTGTGCACGCGCCGGCCACGCTGGTCAACGTAGTCGACACATGCGGCGCCGGTGACAGTTTCATCGCGACATTCCTGACCGCGTTCCAATTCGAGGGTCGGGAGGCAGCCGAAGCTCTGCAGGTGGCTGCAGTGGCGGCAGCGCAGACCTGCACGCATCTCGGAGGGTTTCCGCAGAAGCCACGTCCCATACCGGACTGGCTGCTCGCCAAATACGCCAGCTTCATCACCGACGCCTTGGGAGCGTGACCGTGACGACACTTCGTTTGCGCCAGCCGGTCGTAGCGCTGCCTTCCGACCGCTCGTTCTGGCTGCAGGATGTCAGCGCCGGCGAGGCCACCGAGCCGCTTCAGGGCAATGAGCGCGCCGATGTGCTGATCGTCGGCGGCGGTTATACCGGTTTGTGGACGGCGCTGCGTATCCGTGAGCTTGCTCCGGCAACGCGGGTCGTCGTGCTTGAAGCCGACCTCTGCGGTTCTGGGGCTTCGGGGCGCAACGGCGGCCAGGTCCACTCATGGTTTGCCGAACTCGATCAGATCAGCGCCGTCGTCGGCCTGGAAGAGGCGCGGCAGCTCTGTGCCGACACGGTGGCGTCAATCGCGGAGCTGAAAACTCTGCAACGAGACGGTACGATCGACATGGATCTACGGCTGGATGGATGGTTGTGGACCGCGAGTTCGTCTGCCCAAGAAGGGGCTTGGGAGAACGCCGTCGTCATGACGGCGGCAGTCGGAGAAAATCGTTTCAAGCCGCTGAAGGCCGAGGACATTGAGCGCCGCACCGGTTCGTCAGCGTCCTATGTTGGCGTCGTGGAGACCAATGCCGGGACGGTGCATCCGGCAAAGCTAGCGATCGGATTGCGAGACCTGGCGTTGGCACGCGGCGTGATCATCCACGAGCGCAGCCCCGTCCTCGACATCGAACCCGGCAGGATATGCAGGGCGCGCACTGCGCAAGGCTTGGTGCAAGCGGAGAAGGTCGTGCTTGCAGCCAACGCATGGCTCTCGGCTCTGCCGGAACTGCGACGTCATCTCTATGTCGTCGGCAGCGAGGTCATCGCCACCGCGGCCGTGCCCGAACTGCTCGACAGCATGGGCTGGCGCGACGGCGCATCGATCTGCGATGCGCAGGCGCAGGTACTGTATTATCAACGCACCAGCCCGGGCAGGGTGGTCTTCGGTCGCGGCAGCGGTACCATTGCCTTCAGGGGGAATTTCGGCGCCAGCTTCAATCGCAGCCCGCTGCACGGCCGTGATAATGTGCGAGAGCTGCACCGGGTCTATCCGTCGCTGAGAGGCGTGGCGGTCGAGTATGACTGGTCAGGTCCAATCGACTGTGTGCCCGAACACGTTCCGGTGTTCGATCATCTGCGCGATCATCCCAATATCTTTTACGGCATGGGGTTTAACGGGACCGGCATTGCGCAGACGCCGATTGGCGGACGCATCCTGGCCAGCCTGGTGCTGGAGCGAAAGGATCGCTGGAGCGCCAGCGGTCTGGTCGGCATCGAGCGACGCATGTCGCTGCCGCCAGAGCCGTTGCGCTACCTCGGCGCCAAGCTCGTTGGCAGCGCGGTGCATCGCAAGAACGAAGCCGAGATCAACAACCGCAAGGCGGGCAGGATCACCAATCTGGTGGCCGGGCTCAAGCCAGGCCGCCGCAAGAAATAAGCAATCTGCCGAGCACGTTTCGATCTTTCCACCTCAACATTTTCCACCGCGTCGACCCTGACGTGAACTCGAGCGAGTTCATCATCTTTGTCAGCAGACGATCAGCGGCGGAATTGGCCAAACAGTTAAAGACAAGCCGGTTTTCCTAGAAAAAGGTCTTGATCCCTTGCCGATATGTGTGCCTAATTCGACATGAGATCGATCTCATATCGAAATCTCGAATTGCCCTTCTTTACAGAGAAGGGCGCTTTTTGAAGCATATGCCTGAATGACGAAGAGGGAGGTTTAAGTGAGGAAAATAATCGCGTGGCTGGCCTTAGCCACTACAACGCTCGTGTTCGCGTCTGCGGCGTCGGCGGGTGAAACCATCGACCGGGTTACCTCAAAGAAGACAATGGTGGTCGCCACAAACAGCGGCTGGCCGCCGCAGAGTTTCCTCGACGACAGCAATCAGTTGGTCGGCTTCGACATCGACGTCTCGAAGGAGATCGCAAGGCGCCTCGGTGTCGAGGTCAGTTTCGACACGCCCGACTGGGCGACAATGACGGGCGGCCATTGGCAAGGCCGCTACGATCTGGGTGTCGGCTCAGTGACGCCGACCAAAGCCCGGGCCAAGGTGATCGATTTCGAAGGCGTGTATTATTACAGCCCTTACGTGTATGTCGTTCACAAGGACAGCCCGGCCAAATCGGTCGCCGACCTGAACGGCAAGATCATCGGCGTCGAGACCGCCACCACGTCGGAGGATTTCATCCGCAGACAGCTCGAGATCGATGCTCCCGGCCTTCCGCCCATCGAATACAAACTGGAGCCCGGTGAGATCAGGACCTTCGCCGATTCAATGCTGCCGTTCGATGATTTGAGGCTCGGCGACGGCGTTCGCCTCAACGCCGTCATCGCACCAGAACAGACAGCTCAGAACGCGATAAAGAACGGCTACCCGTTGCGTATCCTGGAGGGCGGCTATGCCTTCCGTGAGCCACTGGTGGTGATCGCGGAAAAAGGTGATGCCGAGTGGAATACCAAGATCGGCGGCATTCTCAACGAGATGAAGACGGACGGCACCCTCACGAAGCTGACCACCAAGTGGTATGGCAAGGATTACAGCGCCGACTGAGTAGGGTTTGGACGAAGCGTGAGCGGGATCATCTAAATTGAACATCCCGCTCCACCCGTTTGTTTTTAAACGCATTTTGAACGACACCGGGCGGCTCCGCCTGGCTTCAAAGTCCTCTGGCGCCGCCACCGTAATCCGATCATGACATATCCTGACACTTATTACCGACGCACGCTTGCCGACAACACCATCAGACCGCCGCTGAGCGGCGTTTCCGAGTGCGAAACAGTCGTTGTCGGCGGCGGACTGGCGGGCCTGACGACGGCGTTGCAACTGGCTCGCGCGGGCCAGCAGGTTGTCGTGCTTGAGGCGGAGGGCATCGGCTTCGGCGCTTCCGGTCGGAATGGCGGCTTCGTCAATCCCGGCTTCGCCACCGGCCTCGACAGCATCGCCGCGATGGCTGGCGTGGACGCGGCACAAAAACTGCACCGCCTGTCCATCGAAGGTGTCGATTTCGTGCGGCAGACGATCCGTGATCTCGACATCAAGGCGGCAGAGCCGCGCTCCGGTATATTGAGCGTGCTTCGCCACGATGGTGGCGCCGCGCTCAAGGGATATGCCGATCAAATGGCGCGGGATTTCAACTATCGGCTCGACTATCTCGAGCGCGAACAGGTGCGAGCCTTGCTGCATTCCGAGCGCTACCATCAAGGCTTGCGCGACCCCAGCGCCTTCCACATGCATCCGCTCAACTATCTGCGCGCTGTTGCGGGCGAGATCGAACGGCTGGGTGGCAGGATCCACGAAAGATCGTGGGCTATTGAAGCCAATATTGGCGGCGCGGAAAAGATCGTGCGCACCGGCGGTGGCAACGTGCGCGCGCGCCAGGCTGTATTTGCCACCGGCGGCTATACGGGGCCACTGGTCGGCCGCCTGAAACGGGCATTCCTGCCGATTGCCACTTACGTCATGGTGAGCGAGGATGCGCCTGACCTGATCGCCGAGGCGATTACGACAACCGACGCCGTTGGCGACAACCGTCGCGCTGGCGATTATTACCGCATTGTCGAAGACGGCAGACGCCTGCTCTGGGGCGGGCGAATCACCACGCGGGCAGCCTCACCGGGCGTGTTGGCGAGGCAATTGCGCCGCGAGATGGTGACCACCTATCCGCAGCTCGAAAAGCTCAAGACCGAACTCGCCTGGTCCGGGCTCATGTCTTATGCCCGTCACCTGATGCCCCAAATCGGCGCGTTGCAGCCGGGCGTCTGGTACCTCACGGCTTTTGGTGGCCATGGCATCAACACCACGGCGATTGCCGGCAAGCTGATCGCCGAAGCCATACTGGGAGAATCGGACCGCTACCGGCTGTTCGCACCATTTGGGCTTGCCTGGGCGGGCGGCCCGGCCGGACTTGCGGTCGCGCAACTTACCTACTGGAAGCTGCAGGCGCAGGATTGGTGGCGCGAGCGCGCCCACTGACCACAGGGAGATCGATGACGTGATCGGCCGACTGTTGCTCAACCACCCGGACGCGGCACGCCGCGTTGGCGTGTTCTTCGTGCTCGCTGCCATCGCCGCCGGCCTGTACGGACTCGGCATCAAAGCCAGTTGGCTCGGCAAGCTTGTTCCGGGGTCAGTCGCGTGGCTGGCCGCCAACCCTGAGATCGGGCGGGGGGTCTCGGCAGTGCTGATCGCATCGATCCTGGCGGCGAACTGGAACGCGCTGCGGTATCTCAGCCGCAAACAGCAGATCGTGGCTGTGTGGATAGAACTGTTCGTGCTGTTAATGCTGTTTTTCTATTCCTTCGACCTGTCGTTCGCGTTCATCGCCAAGAAGATCGGCTTTCTCGTCTCGAAGGGCGTAGTGACGACCCTCTACATTTCGGCCATTTCGATCGCCATCGCCACCCTCATCGCCTTCGTCGGCGCGATCGCCAAACTTTCCCGCAACGGCGTGGTCTATGGCTTGGCGACCTTCTATACTTCTCTGTTTCGTGGCTTGCCGCTACTGATGCAGATCTACATCATCTATCTCGGCCTGCCGCAGATTGGCTACGTCATCGGCGCCGTGCCGGCCGGCATCATGGCGCTGTCGCTCTGCTACGGCGCGTATATGACCGAGATCTTCCGTGCCGGCATCGAAAGCATCTCACGCGGCCAGACCGAAGGTGCTACGGCACTCGGCCTTAGCGCCAACCAGACGATGTTCCTGGTCATCCTGCCGCAGGCGATGCGCGTCATCGTGCCGCCGACCGGCAACCAGTTCATTGCGATGTTGAAGGATTCTTCGCTGGTCTCGGTGGTCGGGGTCTGGGAGATCATGTATCTCGCACGCACACAGGGCCAGACCGAGTTTCGCCACATCGAGATGCTGATCACCGCCTCGATGATCTATTGGCTGCTCTCGATGGGACTCGAGTTCCTGCAGTCGCGGATCGAGGACCGATTCGGGCGCTCACTCAAGCGCTGATCGTGGTGTCACGACTATAGCTTCGAGAGGGTCTCCCGCATTTGCACATGTTACACGGCCATCATGAATGTCTCATGTACCGCAGAATGTCTGTAGGACGCGTTCATCTGGGCGTGGCGGGTCAGCATAGCGTCCCATTTCCCGCTGCTCATCGAAGGGCCGCGTGACGACCTCCAGAATCTCCTCGAAAGGTGTGAAGTCGCCGCCCAGCGCCGCCTTGATCATCGCCTCTATGCGATGGTTGCGAGGGATGAATTTGGGATTGACGGCATGCATCGCCGCTCGGCGCGTGGCCGTGTCGGCTGGTTCGCTGGCGATGCGCTCGCGCCACCGCGCCGACCAAACATCGAATGCGCCTGGATCCTGAAACAACTGGCGCGCTGTGCCCTGATTATCCGCAGCGTCGAGGTCGTCGCCCAGGCGCCGGAAGCCGAGCGTAAAGTCTGCCTCGCCGCGGGCTAGTACATCCAGAAAATCAGCCGCGAGCTGCAAGTCGCCTTCCGCCTCGGTCAGCAACCCGAGTTTTCTGCGGAAGCCGCGCTGCAACACAGTCTCATAGGAGGACTGGAAAGTCCCAAGCACCTCTTCGGCTTCAGAGACGGCTTCACTCTCGTCCGTGCTCATGAGGGGCAGCAGAGTCTCGGCAAAGCGTGCAAGATTCCATGTCGCCACATGAGGCTGGTTGGCATAGGCATAGCGACCGACGCGGTCGATCGAACTGAACACCGCGCTCGGGTCATAGGCGTCCATGAAGGCGCATGGGCCATAGTCGATCGTCTCGCCCGAGATCGCCATGTTGTCCGTGTTCATGACGCCATGGATGAAGCCGACCAGCATCCAGCGCGCCACCAGATCGGCCTGTGCGGCGACAACGGCCTCTAGCAAAGCGCGGTACGGCCGCGCCTGTCCCACCAACTGCGGGAAGTGGCGCTGAATGGCATAGTCGGCGAGGATCTTGAGCCCCTCGATGTCGTGGCGAGCGGCGAAATATTGGAAGGTGCCGATGCGGATATGGCTGGCCGCCACTCTTGTGAGGACGGCGCCGGGCAGCCGGACCTCGCGATAGACCGGTTCCCCGGTGAGCACCGCCGCCAGGCTTCGCGTCGTCGGAATGCCCAAGGCGGCCATCGCTTCGCTGACGACATATTCGCGCAGGACCGGGCCAAGGGCAGCGCGGCCGTCACCGTTGCGCGAGAACCGGGTCGGTCCCGATCCCTTCAGCTGGATGTCGCGGCGAAAGCCGTTAACGTCAATCGCTTCGCCAAGTAGCAGAGCGCGCCCGTCTCCGAGCTGAGGCACGAAGTTTCCGAACTGGTGGCCCGCATAGGCAAGGGCGATTGCTTGCGAGCCTTCCGGAAATCTGTTGCCGGCCAGCATCTGCACTCCATCGGGGCCGGTAAGCTGGTCGGCCTCGAGCCCCAGTTCGTCGGCGAGGGCCCGGTTGAGCCGGATCAGCCGGGGTTCCGAAACCGGCTTCGGATCTGTTCGCGCGAAGAAGCGCTCCGGCAATTGCGCATAGCTGTTGCTCAGGGCGGAAAGTCTCGAGTGAATGGCTCGGGGTAGTTCAGCGGTCGCAGGTGACGTCATGACAAGCCGGCTCTCAAGAACAGGGACCCCAACAGCTCCCGTTCGAGGAGCCTGTGTTCGCATTTTCATATAGGGAGCCAACGTCACTGGTACCATCCGGATCCATAATCATTTCATCCGGTCTCTCGGGGCTGGCTGTTCCGCTGCGGGCAACGATGGTGGACCCGGTTCACCCGTTCCTCGGCGATCAGCTTGGCGCTACGCGGTACCAGGCTGCGGCCGTGGCTGCTCTCGATGGCGACGCTTTGCATGCTTGATACTCCCCCTGGCCGGCTCCGCAGGTTATAGGCTTGCAGGAATGCCTCGCTGCTGGCTGGGGAGACTGCTCGCTCCGGCGGCATCGGTCCAGGCGAGGCATCCGGCAATGAAAGGCGTTGTGCCCACGACCAGAGCGCCGCGCGCGTGCAGGGTCATTAACCCGCGCCATGAGACCCGATCGACCGCCCAGATGGTGCCGCTGGCATCGACCCACCTGAGGTCGGTGTCAGCGGCTTGAACCGCCTGCATCATCGCGGCCGGTTCCATCCCAGCTCGAAAGACGATGACGGAAGTGGTGGCACCGTTGAAGAGCGGGCCGGCACCCGTAGTCAGTCCTGCAAGCAGGACGATGCTGGTCAGAGCCGCCGAGGCACCGCGTGCCGGTCCACCGCGGGTTGGCAGCACCAGCACCAACAGCAGCGGCACGATTCCGAAGATGACCAGCCACGCAATATCCCAAGCGAGCGGCATGTCGCTGTTCATCTTGATCCGATGCAGGCCGAGCAGCCAATGGAACACAATGGCGTCCACCAGATGCCAGACGCCGAACCCGGTCAAGGCGAGCCGAAGGATCTCGGTTGTCGTTCCGGCCCGCCCGCCTGCTGCTCTCGCCGCCACCAACAGCATCGTGCCGGCAACGGCCAACACGTACATGAACAGGTGGAAGAGGCCGTCGACCATGATCTGGAAGCGCAGGTCGGAACCCAGGTCAGCGAGGCCCGAGAGAAGATGATGCCATTGCAAAATCTGGTGCAGGACGATGCCGTCGAAGAAACCGCCCAGCGCGAAGCCGAGCAGCAGCCAGCCACCTCGCGTCCTTGGATCGAGTTTCGCATTGATAGCGGCGTCCATATCAAGACCGCCGGTTCAAAGGTGTGGGCCGTCGAGAAGGCGCCGACACGTCCAGCGCCGGGTCATGGACACCATGACGCGCCTCGATCCAGAAGGCGGATATCAGCCCACCAACCACCGTTGTCAGAACCAGTGTCGCAGCAATTATCGCCAGCATGGACCTCGATCCTCCGCCGCGCAGGGGCATGCCGCGCCCGGCCAAACCGTCGCTTCCGTTGATTGTTCCCGACCGTTGGTTCTGTGGAGGGAACATTAAACGGCCAGCACGGTTCGGATGGCCTGTCAGGGGACGGCTCAAGCGGAGACGGTCATGAGCGAATATACGGCGGCATCAGGGCCGAGCAGCCGCGACCACAAGCCGAAGGGCATCACCCGCTGGCTGTTTTCGACAAACCACAAGGATATCGGCACGCTCTACCTGATCTTCGCCTTCATCGCGGGGGTCATCGGCATGCTCTTGTCGGTGGGCATGCGAATTGAATTGCAGCAACCCGGGATCCAGATTTTCCCCGGGTTGGCATCGATGATCTACGGCTACCAAGGCCACGCAGCCATAGATGCCGGCAAGCAACTTTACAACGTGTTCACCACGGCGCACGCGCTGATCATGATCTTCTTCACCGTCATGCCCGCCCTGATCGGTGGGTTCGCCAATTGGATGGTTCCGATCATGATCGGCGCCCCGGACATGGCTTTCCCACGCATGAACAACATCTCGTTCTGGCTGCTGCCGCCTGCGTTGATGCTGCTTCTATTGTCGATCTTCATGCCCAGTGTCCCCGGCGGCTACGGTCCTGGGACCGGCTGGTTCCTCTATCCGCCCCTTTCGACCTCCGGCCATCCCGGTCCTTCCGTTGATCTGGTCATTCTTTCTCTGCACATCGCGGGAGCCTCTTCGATATTAGGTGCCATCAATTTCATCACCACGATCTTCAATATGCGCGCGCCAGGGATGACGTTGCATAAAATGCCTCTGTTCGTGTGGTCGATCATCATCACCGGATTCCTGCTGCTGCTGGCCCTGCCTGTCCTGGCAGGGGCCATTACAATGCTCCTGACCGATAGAAATTTTGGCACCACATTCTTCGCGCCGGACGGCGGCGGCGATCCTATCCTGTACCAGCATCTATTTTGGTTTTTCGGCCATCCGGAAGTGTACATCATGATCTTGCCGGCCTTCGGCATCGTCAGCCAGGTGATCTCGACATTTTCGCGAAAGCCGATCTTCGGCTATCTGGGGATGGTCTACGCGATCGTGGCGATCGGGGCGATCGGTTTCGTCGTTTGGGCCCACCATATGTACACCAGCGGAATAGGGCTGGATACGCAGCGCTACTTCACCTTCGCCACGATGGTGATCGCAGTGCCGACTGGGATCAAGGTGTTCTCCTGGATCGCAACCATGTGGGGCGGTTCCCTTAGCCTGCGCACCCCGATGCTGTGGGCGCTCGGCTTCATATTCTTGTTCACTGTCGGAGGCGTGACCGGCGTACAGCTTGCGAACGCCAGCCTCGACCGCCAATTGCACGACACCTACTATGTCGTCGCCCACTTCCACTACATTCTTTCGTTGGGTGCCATCTTCGGCATCTTCGCGGGCTGGTATTACTGGTTCCCGAAGATGACAGGATATTTGTACAATCCGGTTTTGGCTGGGATCCATTTCTGGACGACCTTCATCGGTGTGAACCTCGTCTTCTTTCCTCACCACTTTCTTGGAATGGCCGGCATGCCACGTCGCTATATCGACTATCCCGACGCTTTTGCCGGATGGAACATGGTCTCCTCCTTTGGATCGTATCTGTCGGCCGCGAGTGTCCTGATTTTCCTTACCGGCATCGTGGAGGCTTTCCACCGGCGAAGGGCCGCCGGCATGAACCCTTGGGGGCCGGGAGCCACCACATTGGAATGGGAGTTGACCTCTCCGCCGCCTTTTCATCAATGGGACCGGCTGCCCAAAATAGAATGAAGACGGCTCGCCGCGCGCGACAGATAACGGACGGCGCTGAGTTGGAGCCGCGTCGCGCTGGTCGTGAATCCACCTATCGGAAGCTGATCACCAGCACGGCGAAAAAGCTGGCGAGGGCTACTGCCCAGCAAAACAACCAGTTGGCGATCAGCAGGACCGATTTCAGCCCGGTGGTGTGGCAATAGTCTTCGATGATTGATTGCATGCCCAGCCGCATGTGGACGCAGTTCGCCAGAATGAAGGCGACGAGGGCGGGTGCGACATAGATCGATCCGACCACGCGCATCACGACATCTCGAGGCTCTCCGATTAGCCTTATAACGACCGCGACGATGTAAATGACGGGGATTAAAAGTGCAGCAGATGTCAGTCGTTCCAGCATGAACGTTTCGGTTCCGTGTTTCGACGACCCAAGGCCCCGCACTCGAGCTAACGGAGTTCTGATCGAGCGTCGGTCAGCCATCTTGCTTCCCCAAACTCACTTGGTTCCGTTGCCCGTAACTCCAGCTATTGCTGTCCAATGCTCGGGCTCGCGTCACGGATGGATAGTGCGCAAGCACGTTCTCCAGTTTTGTAAGGCGAGCTTTTTGGGCGGTTAGCTCGTATCCTGAACGCCATCGAACCTTATTGGGTATGCCAGCTGTCCACAGCTCCTTTTTAAGGAGCGAGATGCTGAGGCGGACGGCGTCGATCTCTTTGACCAGCGCAGCCATCACCAATTTCCGACTCTGCATGGCTTTAATTCCGGTGGGCAAGGGTGGCGCCAAACACAGTGCATTTGGAATTGTTCCCCGGTGGGCGTCCGGCGTTGAAAATTTAAACGCCTCGATGCTGCCCTCAAAGCGGTCGCCACGAGCCCAAGCCGGGCGCCCGGCACTCGGCACCTGGGATCTCTGCGCAGTCCGGTAGGCGAACGCCACCCTGGTCGGGTCTCGCCTCCAATGGGCCGCGGCGTGCCGGGCGATGCTCAGGAACAAGCAGGCGCAATGCTTGGCCCGCACCTTGCGGCGGATAAGATGACCAAAATCTGTTCTTTGGCCAACATATGTTAAAAGCGCTTTTTGTTTCTCGATCGGGCAAAAAGATTTGCGTTTCATAGCCGGGAACTTATCGATCCTCAAGAAGTTTGCGGGGCTAGTCAGGAGAACGGACTATGTCGGGCAACGAAATTCATCAAGACGCCGCGCGTTTTCGCACCAGCATCCGTGTCGTGGACGCCCGCGTGTTCCGCGGACCTCATCTTTACAGCATGACGCCAATGGTCCGGATGCAGATCGACCTCGGAGCCCTTGAAGCGTTCCCGACAGACAAGCTGCCCGGGTTTACCGATCACATCGTTCGCCTGTTGCCCGGCCTTGCGGGCCATGGCTGCAGCTATGGCGTCGCCGGCGGGTTCGTCCGCCGTATGCAGGAAGGAACCTGGCTCGGCCACGTCGTGGAACACGTCGCCCTGGAACTGCAGAGCATGCTGGGCCACCCGGTGACACGAGGAAAGACACGTTCGGTCAAAGGCAGTCCGGGCACTTACAACGTCATGTTCGCCTACAATGATGAGGTTGTGGGGCTGCTCGCCGGACGAGTTGCGCTCGAGTTGGTGGATAGTCTCCTGCCGGGCAATCTGCATGGCCTCGAGGGGCTCGACGAGATCGCCGAAATGGAAGGGCCATTCGATTTCGCGGTGAGGCTGCAGCAGCTCAACGCTCGCGCCGCCGAGCGTGCCTTGGGCCCCACGACCGCCTCTCTGGTGCGCGAGGCCGAGAGACGGGGGATTCCCGCGGCGCGGCTCGATGACAGCAGCCTGGTGCTGCTCGGCCAAGGGAAGCATCAGAAGCGCATCCGCGCCAGTTGCACCGACCTCACTTCTGAGATCGCGACCGAAATCGCCTCCGACAAGGACCTGACAAAATTCCTGCTGCAGCAGGCCGGGCTACCGGTCCCCAGCGGGGAACTGGTGCGATCGGCGCAGGACGCTGTCGCAGCAGCGGCACGGCTCGGATACCCTGTGGTCACCAAACCACTGGACGGCAATCATGGAAGCGGCGTCAACATCGGCCTCGCAACAGAGGACGAAGTCCGCTGGGGCTTCGAACAGGCGCGAGAACACAGTCGCAGCGTGATCGTCGAGCAGCACTTCGTCGGCTCGGACCACAGGATCCTGGTGATCGGAGGAAAGGTGGTGGCGCTTGCCGAGAGGGTCCCGGCGCATGTCGTCGGCGATGGCCGGAGCTCTGTCGCCGAACTAGTCGAGCAGACGAACCGCGACCCGCGACGGGGAGAGGGCCATTCTTCGGTGCTGACCCGCATCGAGATCGGCGAATGTGTCCAGCATTTCCTGTCAAAGTCGCACCTCACGCTTTCGAGCGTTCCAGCGCCTGGTCAAATGGTGCTCCTGCGACCCACCGCTAATCTGTCGACCGGCGGGACGGCAACCGACCGGACTGATGAAATCCATCCGGAAAACGCGCTGATCGCCAGCCGGGCGGCACAGATCGTCGGTCTCGACGTCGCGGGGATCGACTTCGTCTGTCCTGACATTTCGCGGCCGGTCAGCGAGACCAGCGGCGGCATCATAGAGGTGAATGCCGGTCCCGGGTTTCGCATGCATCTCGAACCGTCCTCGGGCCGCGCCCGCAATGTCGCACGGCCGGTGCTCGATCTGCTCTTCAAGGGTGGCGAGGACGGCCGCATTCCAATCTTCGCGATCACGGGGACAAACGGCAAGTCGACCACCGCCAGAATGCTGTCGCACATTCTGCATGCGAATGGTGCAACGGTCGGGCTCACCTCGACCACCGGCGTCTACCTGAACGGCGAGCGGATCATGACAGGCGATTGCTCGGGTCCGCAAAGCGCCAGGATCGTGCTGCGCGAGCCAAGTGTCGATGTCGCTGTGCTGGAATGTGCACGCGGCGGCATCCTGCGCGAAGGCCTTGCATTCGACGCGTGCGACATTGGCGCGGTGCTGAACGTCCATGGCGATCATCTGGGGCTGAGAGGCATCGACACTATCGAGGACCTGGCGGAAGTGAAGTCGGTGGTCGTCGAGTCGGTCCGCCGCAGCGGGTGGAGCATCCTCAACGCCGACGACATTCACACCTCCGCGATGTCGCGCGACGCCGGGGGCAGGATCTGCTACTTCTCGCTGGCGAACAGGAGCGACTGGCCCGATTTCCTGCGCAGCCACGTGGCGGAAGGCGGCCGCGCCGTGACGCGGGAGCGCAGCAGGGACGGTTGGGACATCGTCATCCACGAGGATGGGGAGTCGATGTTCCTGATGGACGTCGACGAAATTCCCGCGACCTTCGAGGGGTCCGCTGAATTCAACGTCGCCAACAGCTTGGCGGCCGTTGCGATGGCACATTGCCACGACATACCTGCGGCAACTATCCGCGCTGCATTGGCCGAGTTCACCACCTCGTTCGAGCATTCTCCCGGTCGCCTCAACGTCTTCGACGGGCATGGTTTCCGCACGATCGTCGACTACGCGCACAATCCCGAGGGGTTGAAGGCGCTGGGAAAGCTCGTTTCCCATATGAAGCGCGGGTATCAGCGCACGATCGGCCTTGTCGCCATACCGGGCGACCGCCGCGATTGCGACATACGCGAGATGGGGGCGGTGGCTTCGCGAATATTCGACGTCATCGTCTTCAAGGAGGATGAACATGAACTGCGCGGCCGAGCCCCCGGAACGATCGCCGGCTTGCTGCGGGAAGGCGCCTTGAACGCCGGCTGCGTTCCAGGGCGCATACAAGCCGTCTGTCCCGAAAAAGAGGCCGTCGACGTGTGTCTCCAGCTTGCTCGGGAGAATGACCTTGTCGTGCTCACCGTCGACGACGTCGAGGCGGTCTGGAGCCAGGTGACCGGGTTTGAGGGCGCGGCACCTTCTCGGCGAGGGCCCGATCAGACCCATATTCGCCATCTGAGGGCTGGCTGATGTGGTCGCTCATCCTGCACGGCGGCGCCAAGGAGATCGATCCAGAAGAGGAGGAGGCGCATCGCAACGGGTGCATCAAGGCGCTTGAGGCCGGTCGCGCCGTCCTGGCCGGCGGCGGAACTGCAGTCGATGCGGTGGAAGCCGCCGGTCGTGTCCTCGAGACCGACCCGACGTTCAATGCAGGATATGGCAGTGCCCTCAATTCGGACGGCGAGGTCGAAATGTGCGCAGGCGTCATGGAGGGCAGGGACTTCAATGTGGGCGCCGTCGCTGTGATCAAGGGCGTGCGCCATCCCATCAGTGTCGCCAAGGCCATGCTGCATGAGGAGCCAATCCTGCTGGCGTCGGACGGCGCCAGGCGTTTCGCCGCCGATAAACAACTGGAGCTTTGCGATCCGGCTGACTTGGTCACGCCGCAGCAACGCGATTTCGCCAGCAAGTCGGAGGCGAAGGATACAATCGGTGTCGTTGCCCTTGACCAGTATGGGGATCTCGCCGTGGGCACTTCCACCGGGGGACTGGACGGCAGCGCTCCGGGCCGAGTGGGCGATTCTCCTCAACCCGGTTGCGGCTACTACGCCGACAACCAATTGGGCGCCGTGGCCTTTTCGGGAGACGGCGAGCATATCGCGCGAAAGGCTCTCGCCGCTCGCGTCATGCAGGCGCTTTCCGCGCGGCGCGCACTTTCCGCCGGACGGGCAGCTATGGCGGGCGTGGAGGAGGTGCTGGAGCCCTCCCTCAGGGAGGTTGAGGCGATCGGCGGTGAAGCGGGAGCCATCGTGCTTACCCCAACCGGGAAGTCCGGGTGGGCGCACAACAGCCGGGAGTTTGCAGTCGCGTTCATGACCAGCGAGGACAACCATCCGCATGTCTTCCTGCGCAAGAAAGACGAGGGCAGATGACCGACAAGAAGAAAAGGCGCCCCTCCAATGGCAAAGCCGGAACGCTGGTCATCATCGGTGGCCACGAGGACCATGACGGCGATCGCGTCATATTGAAGGAGGTCGCCAGCCTGGTTCCGAACGGCCGCCTGGTGCTTGCCACCATCGCGTCGCATGAGCCGGATGGCTATCTCGAGAAGTATCAGAAGTCCTTCGGCGAGTTGGGCATCAAGGAAGTCGTCGAGCTCTACGTCAACGACCGTCTCGAGGCGGCTCATGAAAAAAAAATAAGCGCGCTCGCAAACGTGAGCGCTGTGTTCTTCTCCGGTGGCGACCAGCTCCGCATCACCAGCCAGATCGGCGACACCCCCATCGACGAGCGGGTGCACGAAATCTATGAAGCCGGAGGCATAATTGCCGGCACCTCCGCGGGCGCGTCGGTCATGAGCGATACCATGATGGTGAAGGGGCCGAACGCTGCGTCCTTTCGGATCGGCCATATTCGCATGGCGCCGGGGTTGGGCCTGCTGCCGAATGTCATCATCGACCAGCACTTTGCCGAGCGGGGCCGCATCGGGCGGCTCATCGGAGCGGTGTCGCAGAAC
>NZ_RZTC01000133.1:0-15192 GCF_004023165.1 Mesorhizobium sp. M7A.F.Ca.MR.176.00.0.0
GAAGGGCGCCGGCGCTGCGGCAATCTCCCTTCTCCCCGTCACTATACGGGGAGAAGGTCCCGGCAGGGGGATGAGGGGCAGCGCCAACGTTCCCGCAGGACGCATCACTCGGCCCGCCGGTGGTCACGACTTGACGGGCAGTCCGGTCGCCGCGGCGATCTGGCTTGCGGCGTCGTCGAGTGCCGTCTTGGCGTCGGGGTAGCCGCCGGCCAGATACTTGGTCTGCACGGCGCGGACGATGATTTCGGCGTCGCTCTGGAACTGCGTGCCGCGGCTCGGAACAACCTTCGGCAAGGTGCCGAGAATATCCTTCCACACCGCCTGGCCGCCCCAATAGGGCAGACCTTCCGAGACGTAGGGGTCATTGAGCGCCGAGATCAGGGACGGCACCAGGCCGAACTCCTTCAGCATCGTGATCTGGCCTTCATTGGTTCCGAGCGTGTATTTCAGATAGGCGTAGGCGGCCTCCTTGTTCTTCGACACCGAGGTGATAGCCAGCGAGGAACCGCCGAGATTGGCGGCGCGCGGCCCGTCGGCGGTGAGGCTCGGCATCAGATAGACTCCCCATTTGCCGTTTTCACCGGCAGATTCGGTGCGAATGGTGCCCTCATACCAGCCGCCATAGATCTGGGTGGCGACGGTGCCGGCGGTGTTGTTGGTGATCTTGGTGCCCCAGTCGGCCGACGAGATGATGCCGGCGTCCTTCATCTCCTTGACCTTGGTCATGGCATCGACGCATTTGGGCTGGTTGACAGTGATCGATTGTCCGTCCTCGGAGAAATAGGCGCAGCCCTGTTCGTTGGAGATCATGCGGAAGAATTCCGAGTCACCGTTGAAATCGGCATTGGTCATCGAGACGCCAGGATTGGCGGACTGGATCTTCTTGCCCGCGGCGATGAAATCGTCCCAGGTCTTGATCGAAGCCGGATCGACGCCGGCCTTTTCGTAGAAATCGCGGCGATAGAACGCGGCAACCGGGCCGGAATCCCACGGCATCGCGTAGGCCTTGTCGCCCACTTCCAGCTCGGTGCGCTTGAAATCGGGGAACTTTTTCTGGTCGTCGGCTGTGTAGCCGAGCGTATGCAGGTCAACGAAGCAGTCGGGGAACTGGCTCCAGTAATTCTCGGCCTCACCGTTCTCGACGGTGACGATGTCGGGCAGGCCGACGCCGCCGGCGGCGCAGCCGGCGATCGACTTGTCGTAAGTCGGCTGGTTGCCGAGATCCTGGACGGTGACCTTGACCTCGGGAAATTGCTTGTTGAAGCCGGCAATGGTCGCCTTCAGCGATGAAGCCGCGACATTCCAGCTCCAGATGGTGATTTCGCCGGATTGCGCGAAGGCCGGGGCTGAGCCCAGGGCAAGCGCGAGCGCGGCGCAGGTCATTGTGATGCGCATTGAAATCCTCCCATTTCATTTGCTCTCTCACTGTGAGCGTGGCTAGACTATGCAGTGGGCAAGGCCTGTCGCCGTCAAAAGGAATATGAAATTGGCGGAAAGTAAGATGCCTGAACGGCCGTTCTACCAGCCTGGGGCCAGCAGCGTGGAAGGCCTGCCGCTGCTCCTGCAGATGTTTCACACCAATCCGTTGGTGATGCTCAAGCCGCACTGGCACGCCCAGGTCGAGGTTAATTTCATCGTGCGCGGCAGCGTGCATTACCGCATGAACGACCACGAGATTTCGCTTTCGGCCGGCGAGATGTGCCTGTTCTGGGGTGGCCTGCCGCACCAGATGGACGATTTGTCCGACGACGCCATCTATGCCGGGGCGCATCTGCCGCTGGTGCATTTCTTCCGGCTGCACCTGCCCACGGATATAAGGCACCGGCTGATGACCGGCGCGACACTGGTGACATCAGCCACCGACCAGTCCGACAACCATAATTTCGAGCGCTGGAACCGCTACGCCCGGTCCGGCGACCAGGCCAAGGCCGAACATGCCGTCAACGAATTGCTGCTGCGGCTGGAGCGGGTGCGGTTCGAGCCCTACCGGCTGGTATCCGCAACTCCGACCGACCAGGAAACAGGCAGCCCCTTCGACCAGCAATCGTCGCGCAATGTCGGTCGCATGTGCGATTTCATCGCCGAAAACTTCCTCTACGACATCGATTGCGTGAACATCGCGGCGGCCGCCGACATCCATCCCAAATATGCCATGAGCCTGTTCAAGAAATCCACCGGCATGACGCTCAACGAGTATGTGAACCTGTTGCGGCTGAGCTATGCGCAGGCGCTTTTGATGCATCAGGACGCCAATGTGCTGCGCGTCGCCATGGATTCGGGCTTCGGCTCGCTCAGCGCCTTCAACAAGTCGTTCCGCAAGCTCGCCGGCATGTCGCCCTCCGATTTTCGTAGAGGCGTGACCGGCGCCAGATAGGTAGCGGCGACCAATGCGGGTCTGAGCCGCGAAGCATTGTGCGCCTCGATCGCCGGCTAAAGGCAGTGCCACGGCATGTCAGCCGGCAACAGCGGCACGGACAGGGATGGCGAAGGCCGGATCGTGCCATGCCGTGCCCGATTCCGGCCCGCAAGCGGCATGGAAACCGGGGCACCGCACGGCGTCGCTTTTCCTGCCTGAAATCGCCCACTAGGCGCTGGACAGGCCGAATTCCCGTGCTATAACCCACGCGCTTTCAAGGGGCGCCCCACGGCGCCTCGATGAATTCCGGTCTGCGAGTTTTCGTTTGCCGGAACAGGCCCAGATAGCTCAGTTGGTAGAGCAGCGGACTGAAAATCCGCGTGTCGGTGGTTCGAATCCGCCTCTGGGCACCATTTTCCCAAGGTCCGTTCTGGACACACCCCATCGCGTCGCCGCCTGCATCGCCAAGTGGAATCACTTTGCGCACATTAGCCCGCAGACGGATTTAATTTGCTTGGTCACCCCTCAACCCTAGGGCAAACTGCCTGCCGGGGCTGCAGGAGGTGAAATGAGAGCACGCGCAGCAACGCTTGGGGATCTGGAGGATGTCTTTCGCGGTCTGTCCAAGCGGATGTCGGACGAATACGCGGCGGCCGGCAAGGACAGCAAGATCGCCTACGACAATCTGATGATGAATTTGAAGGAGGGCCGCGCGCACGCGCTTGTCGAGGGCGACAAGGCCGTGGCAATTATCGCCTGGCATGAGAACAGCGACGCCGCCGACACGCTGTTCGCCGCACGGGAAGACTTCTTCCGTGCCGCGACCGTTCGCTTCTGCAAGCGGCATATCAAGCACATCCAGGCGCTCGCCGGCAACCTCGCCATCCACTCGCGCAGCTGGCTCCAGGGGCCGGATGTCGCAAGATGGTTCGGCGTTATCGGCTATGTCGAGCGCGGCCGGGAGAACGGCGCCACTTTGTTCGAGCTGCCGCCGGCTCGCGGATAGGCAATCGCGGGATATTGCCTGGCAAGCTTGCAGTTTCGAGCGCTCTCCCAGGAGGGCGCGAAGAGACTCTGCCACCAGCCGTCCTGGCAGAAGCTGTGAAACGTGCTGCCGTTGATTTCCAGATGTTTCCTGCGACTATCGGCACGCACGCTTGCGGTGGATAGAGGTCGAAACAATGCATCTGGACTACTCCGATCACGTCTTCGTCGATCTCGTGCCCGAGCAGTTCGGCCCGTCGGAAACCATCGTCGCGCGTTATCGCGGGCTTGTCGCCACCGCCTTTCGCTACCGATCCGGCGTTGCCGGGCTTCGGATCAGCAACGCGAAGGGCGAAATCGTCATGCTGCCGTTCCAAGGACAGCAGATCTGGGACGCGACCTTCCTCGGCCGCTCCCTGACCATGCGCTCGATGTTCGATGAGCCGGTCGCGACCCGCGACTATCTTTCCAACTACGGCGCGTTCTTCATCCACTGCGGCGCCACCGCAATGGGAAATCCGGGGCCGGATGACCGCCACCCGCTTCACGGCGACCTGCCAAATGCGCCTTATCAGGATGTGCAACTGATCGCCGGCGGCAATTCCGAAGGGCCTTTCATGGCGCTGACGGGGCGCTGCCGACAGACCCTCGCTTTCAGCCATGACTATGTGATGGAGCCCACCGTACGGCTGCAACTCGACGCCAGCAGCCTCGCCGTCGACATCGTGATCGAGAACCTGAAACGCTCGGCCATTGAGTTGATGTACCTGGCGCACATCAATTTCAAGCCGGCCGATGGCGGGCGCCTGGTCGACACCGTAGCGGATGATTCCGCGGACATTGTCGTGCGCCAGACGCTGCCGCCCTTTTTCACACCGAGCGAAAGCTATCTTGCCTACCGCGATGCCGTTGTCGCCGATCCTTCGCGGCATCGCCTGCTGACCAAGGGCGAGCCGATCGACCCAGAACTCGTGCTGACGATGAGGGCTAAGGCGGACCCCCAGGGCTGGGCGCACGCCTTGCAGGTCCATCCGGACCGTACGGCGGATTTCGTCAGCTTTCGCCCCGACGAGCTCAATTATGCCGTCCGCTGGATCACGCGCGGCGCCGACCAGGACGCGCTTGGCCTCGTGCTGCCGGCCACCGCCGAACCAGACGGCTATCTTGCGGCCAAGGAAAGAGGCCGCCTGGTTCGCGTCGCCCCCGGGGAAAAATTCCGCTGTGCCCTGCGTTTTGGCGCTATGGACGCGGACGCAGCCACACAACGAGAACAAGCCATTGCAGCGTTGAGAGGTGAAGGCCGTTAGTCGCAAGCCCTCACCGCAAACGCTGCCTGAACCGCGCGATTGACCGTGACCGGCAGGATCGACATGTGGTTTTCGCCAGCGTGCAGCTCGAAGCGCGCACGCACGCCCGGGAGAGCATCAAGCCGCTGCGCCATTGCCCGCGCGAATTCGTCGGTGCGTGTTATCTTCTTCTGCTGCAGGCGCTTTTCCTCGTCCTCGGCGCCAATCTGGAACGGCGCCAGCTTCTCGGTCTCGTACTCGCCGGCCGACAGGATCACGGTCGCCGCCAAACCAGCGGGGATGGCGGCCTCGAAGGTTTCGAGAAAGCGGTCGATGGCACGCTCTTCCCAATAGATGGCGGGGCTCGCCGCGATCCAGGTCTGGAAGGCAGACGGCCGCGTGAACAGGGCATAGAGCGCAAACAGACCACCGAAAGAATGGCCGTAAAGCGCCTGGCGGCTAGCGTCGACCGTGATCCGACTGGCGACCCACGGCTTCAACTCGTCCTCGATGAAGGCAAGGAACTCCCCTGCCCCACCGGTCCGGACTTCGGGCGTGCCCTCATAGAAGGGCGGATAGGTCTTGCCCGGCGGCGGGCCGAGATCCCATGAGCGGCGCAGCGGGTCATAGGCGCCCTCGACGGGATAGCCGATGGCGACGATGACGCCCCAGCCGACATTGCTGCCCGTTGGATAGAAGGCCTGCGCGCGCATGGCGTCGACCGCCGTGCCGATGACGGCGTTGCCGTCGGTCATGTAGAGCACAGGCCAGCCGGCTTCTGGCACCGGCCCGGACGGCACATGCAGGAATATCCGCCAGGGGGCGCCGACCTGCGCCGGGACAAGATCGTGGACCGTGGTGTCGGCGATCAGAGCTGGCGTCGACTTGGGCATCGATATCTCCACAAGGGCAAAACGGTCAGCGGCGGCGCAGCAGCCACATCAGCACCGGGCCGCCGATCAGTGTGGCGACGAGACCGGCCGGGACCTGGCGCGGGAAGATGGCGGTGCGGCCCACCCAATCGGCGGCGACCATGATCAGCGCGCCGGCGAGCACCGCGCCCACGGCCTGCGGCAGCGCACGGGAGAGGCCAAGGCGACGGGCAAGGTGCGGCGCGATCAGGCCGATGAAGGTCAGCGGACCGACGATCAGGGTCGAGGCTGCGGTGAGTGCCGCGACCACCAGCAGCACGAGAAGCCGCGTCCTCTTCAGGTCAATGCCAAGGCCCTGCACAGCGGCGGGGCCAAGCGGCAGGATGTCGAGCCAACGCATGAAGAAAGGCGCGAGCGCGAAGAGGCAGACGGCGATGCCACCGGTGAGCAAGGCGTCACCGACATCGACGCCATAGGTCGAACCGGTCAGCCAGTTGAGCAGCAGCATGGCACGCGGATCGCCGGTGGCGGTGAGCACCAGGATCAGCGCGTCGAACAAGGCCGTCAGAGCAACGCCGGCGAGCAGCAGCCGCTCCGGCGCATAGGCGGCACGACGGCCGATCGCCAGCGTCACCAGCAAAGCGGCGAAGGCGCCGATGGTTGCCGCCGCCGTCTGAACCGGGCGCCCGGCATCGGAGAGCGCAAACAGCGCCACCATCATGCCGAGCGCAGCACCGGCGCTGATGCCAAGCACTTCGGGGCTCGCCATCGGATTGCCGGTCAGCCGCTGCATCATCAGCCCGGCAAGCGCCAGCATCGCCCCGGCGCTCAGCGCGGCAAGCACGCGGGGCCACCGCCACGACAGCAAAGGCTGCAGCTCGTCGCCGAAGGCGAAGGTCCAGCCATGCGGGCCCGGTCCATAGAGCAGGGCCAGCCCGAGCAGCAAAAGCAAGGCCAGGCCGATCGCCGTCAGCATAAGGCCGGGCCGGCTTGCGCGCGGCAGGCGCGCGGCCATCAAGGTCGGGGCTTCCGAGCCCAGAGCAAGGCGCGGCAGCAGCCAGAGAAGCAGCGGCGCGCCGAGAAGTGCTGTAATCGCTCCGGTCGGCAGCAGGTCGCCTTGCGGCCCGGTGGCGATCTGCACGGCCTGGTCGGCAGCCCACAACAGCGCCCCGCCGATCAGCGGCGCCATCACCAGTTGCTGGCCTAGCCGCCGGGCACCGCCGATGCGCGCGAGCGTCGCCGCGGCCAGGCCGACGAAGCCGATGACGCCGACAGCGGCAACGACAAACGCGATCAGCGCGACGGCGGCCGCCAGTCCGGCGAAGCGATAGGCGCCGAGCGGCACGCCAAGACTGCGCGCGCCTTCATCGTCGAGGCCAAGCAAGGTCAGTGGCCGCACTATGAAGAAGATCGCAAGCGCAGCAGTGCCGATGCGCGGCAACAGCCACAGCGTCGTCGACCAGTCCTGCTGGCCGAGCGAACCGGCGCCCCAGATGAACAGGCTGGCCAGCCATTCATGCCGCAGCACAATGAGAGCGGCACCGATGGCGCCGGCATAAAGGCTGACGACAAGCCCCGCTAGCACCACCGAAAGCGGTGACAGGCCTTTGTGCCAGGACAGAGCTATGACGGCGGCAAGGGCAACGAATGCGCCGCCCAGCGCCACCCATTCGCGGCCAAAGGCAAGCAGCGACGGCGACAGAAGCGTTGCTAGTGCCAGCGCCAGATAGGCGCCGGCCGAGACGCCGACCGTTTCGGGCGAGGCAAGCGGGTTGCGCAGAACCTGCTGCAGGACGGTTCCGGCAAGCCCGAGCGCCGCACCGCACAGAAGGCTGACGGCAAGCCGAGGCAGGAAAGCATAGTGGACGAGCACCTGCCGCATGTCGGCGATGTCGGGGGCGGCGAGCGATTGGAGCCAGAGCGCCGATGGTAGCTGCACGGTGAGGTTTGAGACGGTTGCCGCTGACGCTGCCGCGAGCAGCACCGCGCAAAGCAGGATCGCGCCTACCGGCTGATTCCTGAAAAAGCTCCACGCGGAGGCCCGGCCGGCCGACGCATGCTTCCCCCCTTGGGCAATGGCCGCAGCATCCTCAGCCACGGGCGGCCTCCACAGTCATCGCAGACGCCAGGACCCGAGCAAAACGGGTGGCGGACGGAAGGGCGCCGAACATATGGACGGCGGGAAGACGCATGATCGAGCGGTTGCGCACGAAAGGCATGGCGTTCCAGACCCGACTTTCGGTCAGCGTGCCGCCCGCGCCCTCGGGCAAGGGTTCGAGATAGGCGAGGCGAGCGTCGCTGGATGTCGCCAGCCCGTCGATACCGACGGTCGAAAACCCCCAATAATTGGTCTCGGCCGTCCAGGCGTTGGCGAGCCCGATGCGATCGAACACCTCCTGAAACAGACTCTTCTTGCCGTAGACGCGCACATTGCGCGGATCCATGAAGCTGACGACATAGATCGGCCGCGCCGAAAGCGGCGCCAGCTGCCGGCGGACTTCCGAAAAATACGCATCTGTCGCCGCGATCAGCGCTTCGCCTTCGCTTTCCTTGCCGACAAGCCTGGCAAGCTGGCGCGTCGCCTCGAGCGCGCGCTGATAGGGCTGCCCGGCCTCGGTATAGAGCCCGATCGTCGTCACCGGCGCCACGCGTTCGAGCAGCGGCTTGATGCCGTCGAGATACGGCATGGACAGGATGATGTCGGGCCTGAGTTGCTGCAGCAATTCGAGATTGGGTTCGAGCAGCGTTCCGACATCGGCGATCTCAGGCGGCAGCGGCGGTTCGACCACCCAGGTCTCCCAGATGTCGCGACCGGCAATGGCAACCGGGCTGACACCGAGCATGAGCAAGGTCTCGGCCAGGCCGTCATCCAGGCAGACGATGCGCAACGGTTTCGCCGTGGCAGATGGCGATGCAATTGCGGCAAAGGGCAGAACGAAAAGTCCCAGCGCGCCGCGCCGGGTGATCCGACCGCGGAGACGGTCGGCCCTGTGGGATTCAAGGGCTGCCATCATCGCGCAGCGCCTGTGCGGAAAACCGGCTGGGCGTGGATTTCAGGCACGGGTTTTCTCCAAAACGACGCATTCAAAAATCTGGCTGCCGGCAGCCGATGGTCGGTTGACTATGAAACATGACTTCCATAGTCAACATTGAAGATGACTAACCGAGTCAACAAATTTAAATTGGCGCAAGGCGAAACGGTCCTGCGCGCATTGCGGGCAGTGAGGGTATCAAGATGCGGTTGAGTGCATATCGTGCGGCGCGGCGGCGAAGCCGGACCCGGGGCCTCGTGGTCGCATCGCTTTCGACCCTGCTTTGCACCCAAGCCCTTGCGCAGGAAGCCGCGACCGAGCTCAACCCGATCAATGTCGAGGGACAGAGCGACAGCCCGGTCGGACCGGATGACGGCTACATCGCCAAAAACACCACCACCGGCTCGAAAACCGACACGCCGCTGAAGGAGATTCCACGCTCGATTTCGGTGGTGACCCGCAAGCAGCTCGATGATCGCCAGCCAGGGCAGCTTGAGGACGCCTTGTCCTATCTCGCCGGCGTCACCATCTCGCCATGGGGCGTCGACGATCGCTTCGACCAATGCCTGATTCGTGGGTTCGACCTCTGCACGTCGGCGATCTATCGCGACGGGCTGCCGCAGAAAGTGATCGATTTCTCAGGCTTCAAGATCGAGCCCTACGGGCTGGAGCGAATCGAAGTCTTGAAGGGGCCATCCTCGGTGCTCTACGGCGAGAACGAGGCTGGCGGCATGGTCAATGCCGTCACCAAGCGGCCGACTGACAAGCCGATCTATGACGGCTTCCTCAGCTATGGCAGCTTCAACACCGTCGAGGCCGGGCTGGATATAGGCGGCCCGATCGACGATGCCGGCGTGTGGTCCTACCGGCTGACCGGCCTGGTTCGCAACGGCGCGCTCGAAACCGACTATTCCCGCAACGACCGCATCTTCGTCGCGCCGGCGCTCAAGTGGCAGCCGGATGCGCAGACCTCGCTGACCGTCCTGGCCAACTACCAGTGGGACAGGCTGACGACGAATCAGTTTCTGCCGGCGCAGTATGGCAATCTGCCGCGCAATTTCTTCACCGGCTCGCCTGACTTCGACCGCTTCGATGCCAACCATGGTTCGATCGGCTACCAGTTCAGCCATGAGTTCGACGACCATTGGACGGTGCGGCAAAACCTGCGCTACTCGCAGCAGGAAACCGACTACCGGCAGCTCTATTTTGGCGAGTGGCTTGGCGGCCCATACATCGGCGCAGACGAACATACGGTGCAGCGCACGCTGTTCACCGTGGATGAGACGGCAAGGCTGTTCAACGTCGACAACCAGGCCGAGTACAAGGCTGACTTCGGCGTGGTCGAAAACAAGCTGCTGTTCGGTCTGGATTACAGCAGACAATCGGTCGACGGGCGCAACGGCTACGGGGCGGGTCCGCCGCTGGACACCCAGAACCCTGACTACTCGATCCCTGTCACGCCGCCGAGTCTCATCATTACGGATCGCGTGGAGACGATCGGCCAGGTCGGCCTCTATGCACAAAACCAGTCCAAGATCGCCGACCACTGGGTCCTGACAATCGGCGGCCGGCAGGCCTGGATCGACCACACCAATTTCAACCGACTCGACGGTGCAGGCAGCTACGATCAGAAGGACCATGCCTTCACCGGCAATATCGGCATCGGCTATCTCTTCGACAACGGCCTGACGCCCTACGCCAGCTATGCCGAATCCTTCACCACTAATATCGGCCCGACCCAGTCCGGAGACGCGCTGCTGCCCTCGTTGGGCAAGCAGTATGAAGTCGGCTTGAAATACGAGCCGACCTTCTTCCCCGGCTTCATCACCGCTTCGCTGTTCGACCTGCGCAAGACCAATGTGCCGACGGCAGCAGCCAATCCCGTCTACCAGGTCCAGACCGGAGAAGTCCGCCATCGCGGCCTGGAGATCGAGGCCAACGCAGATCTGGCTTCCGGCCTCAGCATGACGGCGGCCTACACCTATCTCGACGCGGAGATAACCAGCGATGCCGCCGCCGTCATCGGTAACCGCCCGGCCAGGGTGCCGGAACACCAGGCATCGCTGTGGGCCAACTATGAGGTTGGCAGCGGCGTGCTCGAGGGCCTGAGTGTCGGCGCCGGCGTGCGCTATATCGGCGCCAGCTTCGGTGACAATACGAACACGATTAACGTGCCCGGCCACACGCTGGTCAACGCAGCACTGCGCTACAAGAAGAATGGCTGGCAGGCAGCGCTCAATGTCTCCAACCTGTTCGACAAGACCTACTATTCGACCTGCTATGAGGCCGGCAGCAATGCCGACCTCAGCTGCATCTATGGCGAAGGCCGCGTCATCAAGGGCAGCCTCAGCATGAAGTTCTGATGCATGCCGCTCGGCTGCCCCGACTGGCAGTGATCTGGCATGCAGGATCTGAAGCGCGCCGCATGAACCTGTGACGACGCGACGCGTCCAGAGCCGCGATTCGACGCGGTCCTGTCCTCCGTCCGGGTGGCGGCAAGCCGATTCGCACCGCCACGGCCGCGTGCGACGTCCCGCTCGCCGAAAATCGCTGCCCGCGAAGCGCAATCCACGTCCCGCATCATTTTTCCTCCACGAATGCATTCCAGGATGATGGTGCCACGACCGCCTTCGGGCCGGCGCGCTCTGGATTGGATTGCCTGAAAAAGGCAACGAATCAAAAAACCGGCGGCGGTCGTCGCCAGAAGGTGTAGAAGACCGTACCAAACGCATTGAAGGGAGTGCGATCGGGTTGCGCTCGGCAAGGCTTGATGGTTTGTTGCCGCTATACGGAGAATGAATGATGCGAGAGCCTGCCGGTCAAGACGAATACGGGTCGACGAACCCTTTCGATCCGGACGATCTGCCAACCTTGAACGCAATCGGCCCGAGCATGGGAAGCGGCAATGATTTCGAGAGATATGCCGTTGCCGTGATCATCGTGTTCGGTGCGCTGATCATTGGCGGGCTGATGGCCGCATCGATGGTCTTCGGGCACCGCAACGGCTTCCTCTTCGCGCTTGGCGGCGCCACGTCCGCCTGGATATCCGGAAACGCGCTGCTGCTCGACCGGCCGCGTATCTATGCGCTGTTCGTCGGCATTGCCGCCTTGATGCTGGTTGCGTCCACCCTCACGCTGGTCTTGTGACGGTCGCATCGGTGTGATGCCGATCCACTTGAGCAGCGGGCGATCAACCCGAATCGCCACGCTGCACCAAGCTTTTCCTCCGAGCTATCAGTATCCGAGCGCCTCGCCAGAGGCCGCGCGGCTGTCGATGGCGCCGTTGTAGCGCGCGCCGCTGCCCTTCTCGATTTCCGCCAGGCTCTTGCCGCCGACCAGGATGCCGGCCGCCTGCCCCCAGGTCTGGTCAGCGAGATCGAGGTGATATCCCATGTCGGCCAGCAGCTTTTCTGTGTCCGGCGACAGGCCGAACGGCTCGACATAAACCTTGTCGGGCAGCCATTGATGGTGGATGCGAGGCGCGTCGATCGCCTCCTGGATGTTCATGCCGTGGTCGATGACATTGACGATCGCTTCCAGCGTGATCGTGATGATGCGCGAGCCACCCGGGCTGCCGATGACCATGAACGGCTTGCCGTCCTTGGCGACCACGGTCGGGCTCATCGACGACAGCGGCGTCTTCTTCGGCTGGATGGCGTTGGCCTCGCCCTGGACAAGGCCGTAGAGATTGGGCACGCCGGGTTTCTGGGTGAAATCGTCCATTTCGTTGTTGAGCAGGATGCCGGTGCCGTCGGCGACGACGCCGGCTCCGAAGGAGCCATTCAGCGTGTAGGTGACCGCGACCGCATTGCCTTCATCGTCGATGATCGAATAATGCGTCGTCTCCTTGCTCTCGCCAAAGCCCTTCGGCATCAGATCCTGCGACACGCCGGCCCGGAACGGGTCGATCTTGTCGCGGATATCCTTGGCATAGGCCTTATCAAGCAATTTCGAGACCGGATTGTCGACGAAATCGGGATCGCCGAGCGCGGAATTGCGGTCGACATAGGCATAGCGCATCGCCTCGACCATGACATGGACCGTCTCAGCCGAACCGGCACCGAGGTAGGATAAGGGATAGCCCTCCAGAACGTTGAGGATTTCGCAGATGATGACGCCGCCGGAGCTGGGCGGCGGCGAGGAGGTGATCTCGTAGCCGCGATAGGTGCAGGTCACGGGCTTGAGTTCGCGCACCGCATATTGCTCGAAGTCGGGCTTGGCGAGAATGCCGCCCTTGGCGCCGCTCGCCTTGACGATGGCATCGGCGATGGCGCCTTTGTAAAAGGCATCCGTACCCTCTTCGGAAATGGCGGCGAGCGACGCCGCGAGGTCGGGCTGGACCAGCCGTTCGCCGATGCCATAGGGCTTGCCGTCGGGTTTCAGGAATATGGCGGCGGCCGCGGGGTCCTTCGCCAGCCTGTCGGCGCTGCCGGCAAACGAGGCGGCGTCGCCCTGGTTGAGGATGAAGCCGTCCCTGGCATAGCCGATTGCCGGCGCCATCAAATCCTGGCGGGACAATTTGCCGTATTTTTCGCGGGCCATCTCCAGACCGGCCACCGAACCCGGCACGCCGACCGCAAGATAGCCGTCGAGGCTGGCCCCCTTCACCGGGTTGCCGTCCTTGTCGAGATACATGGTTTTTGTCGCCGCCAGCGGCGCCCGCTCGCGAAAATCGAGAAAGGTCGACTTGCCGTCCTTGAAGCGGATGGTCATGAAGCCGCCGCCGCCGATATTGCCGGCATTGGGGTAGACGACCGCGAGCGCATAGCCGACGGCAACCGCCGCATCCACAGCATTGCCGCCCTTTTTCAGCACCTCGATACCGACTTCGGACGCCAGATGCTGGGCCGTCACCACCATGCCGTGCTCGCCCTTGGCTGGCGCAGGCGATGCGGCGAAGACGCCCGTCAACGGCGCGAGGGCGAAGGTGATGGAAAGACTGGCGGCGATCAATGTCCGACGGTTGAGAGGCATGGCGGTTCTCCGGGCGGGGGACGCCTAGAAGACCGTGTTGGACTGATCGAGTCCACTAACAATTAAGGGAGCGTGAGAAAGAGCCCCCTCACCCGGATTGCCAACTGAATTGCGAAGCGCAATTCGAGGCAATCCGACCTCTCCCCGAGGGGAGAGGAGGTTGTCAGCGCTGACGTCAGTCTCTTCTCCCCAGCGGGGGTGAGGCGTGGTCCGCGCGGCGGGCCAAAAGCCAACTGCTTGGCTTTTCGAACAACGAACGCCCGGAGGGCGGTGGCCGCAAAGCGGCCGGGTGAGGGGGCCGGCTCGGGCTCAGACAATGCCGCCCGAGCCACCGGCGACCGCGGGACGTTCCGCAGCGACCTTGGCGCGGTAACCCGCCGCCCTATAGGCCGCGACCGGATCAATGGCGCCACCGGTCTTCAGCCGCGCCATGGCCAGGATCGGCTCGACATCGGTTCGGTAGGCGGCTTTCAGCGTCTGCGTCGCCATCAGCGCGTCATTACTGTCCTGAAAACCTTCCAGCGCCTTGCGGTCGACGAGCAGCGCCTGCGCATAGGCGCGCTGCACCTCGACCGCCGACAGCATCAGGCTTTCGATCGGATCGGTGACGTTGTGACTCTGGTCGAGCATGTGCGCCGGATCGAAACCCTCGGTGCCGGACAGTTCGGCATCGACCAGTTCGTTGAAGACGAGGAACAGCCGGTAGGGGTCGATCGAACCGGCATCGAGATCATCGTCGCCATATTTCGAATCGTTGAAATGGAAGCCTCCGAGCTTCTTGAACTGGATCAGCCGCGAGACGATCATCTCGATGTTGACGTTGGGGGCATGGTGGCCGAGGTCGACGAGACAGAACGCCTTGTCGCCCAATTCCCTGGCGATCATGTAGTTGGTGCCCCAGTCCTGCACGACGGTGGAATAGAAGGCCGGCTCGTACATCTTGTGCTCGCTGAACAGCTTCCAGCCGGCGGGCAGTCCGGCGTATACCTCTTTCATGGCGTCGAGATAGCGCTCGAACGCCTTGGCGAAATTGACCTGGCCCGGGAAGTTCGAGCCGTCGCCGATCCACACCGTCAGCGCCTTGGAGCCCAGCGTCTTGCCGATCTCGATGCATTCGAGATTGTGCTCGACCGCTTGCCGCCGCGTGCCGGCATCGGCATGCGACAGAGAGCCGAATTTGTAGGAAAGCGCTTGGTCCTTTGCATCGGAAAAAGTGTTGGAATTCATGGCGTCGAAGCCAAGACCAAAGCGCGAAGCCGCCTGCTTCAGCCGGTTCGGGTCGGCCTTGTCCCACGGAATGTGCAGGGAGACGGTCGGCGTCGCCTGCGTCAATTGCTGGATGACGGCGCAGTCCTCGATCTTGTCGAAGATGTCGCGCGGCTCGCCGGCGCCGGGAAAGCGGGCAAAGCGCGTGCCGCCGGTGCCGACACCCCAGGACGGGATCGCCACCGCGAATTTCTCGACCTTGTCTCTGATAGCGTCGATGGCGATGCCGCGACGGTCGAGCCGCTCGCCGAGCGAGGCGTAGTCGCGCTCGAGGTTGGGCTTGCGCGCTGCGTTGTCCTTGTCGACGAGGTCGGCGGAGATGATGGATTCGGACAAGTGCTGGTTCCTCCCAAAATATGTTCGGGCAGCGCTGCCCCTCATCCGCCTGCCGGCACCTTCTCCCCGTATAGTGACGGGGAGAA